>CALXJZ010000006.1 GCA_944388745.1 uncultured Clostridia bacterium | reverse complement strand
ATAATTGGTATTATCATTTATAATTTTTTGTATAAACTCTCAATATCTTGTAAATGCTAGTTTTTAGCTTTATTTTAAGTATTTGCTGTCTTTTGATAAACCTACTCAAACTTATTGAAACCTGCTCCGTTATCAACAAATTATCAACAAATCTTTTTTATTATACTACAAAAAAGAAAATATATCAATAATATATTTTCTTTTTTTATGAGCTATTTATATAAATTAACTTGCCAATTATACCCATCTTTCACACCTATTGAATATATTTTATATGTATATCGTTTAAAAATCTTGCTTAATATTTTTTCAAAGGCATTTAATTCAATATAATTTAGTTTTTTTCTCATAAATATCCCTCCTATGAATGATATTTAGAGATATCTCTTTTTATATTTTACCATATTATGTAAAATATAATAACTATTCTAGGTGTTAGGTATGTCAAGCTCTTTCACTAGACTATCAATATATTCCTCTTCTTTATTTTTCGACATTATTCTACAATTTTCTACATATTTTTCTCTTTCTTCTATATATAGCCTTAATCCTGCATAATCTTTTCTTTCCATATACCACTTTACTTTTTTTAGTATTTCCTTACACACTTTTAACTCATTTTCCATAATATCACCAATTGAATTATAGCAGAATTACCTTAAACCTGCAATAGTTATTTTCTCCGTATCTTTAAGCAAAAGTAGTTAAAATATAAATATGTTCATAGTAAAATAGATATCAGAAAGGATGGTGATTAACTTGGTATATGTAAGAGTAAAAGAAATACTAAAAGAGAAAAAGAAAACAAAGTATTGGTTCGTAAAAAAAATGGAAGGAGGTTATCAAGCACTAAGTCACCTAATGGATAATGAGACATCTGGAATTCATTTTGCTACATTAGAAAAACTTTGCAGTGTTTTAGAATGTGAACCAGGAGATATTTTAGTATTAAAGAAAAGAAAGGATAAACAAAAAAATGAGTAAATTATTAAATCAATATAAAGAACTCAAAAAAGAAGATGCATCTTCAATTTATTTGTTTAGAGTTGGTATTTTCTATAACATTTTAAATGAAGATGCTAAATTAATAAATGAGAAATTAGGACTTAAAATAACCGACTTGGGGCCTTCAATATTCAAGTGTGGATTTCCTGTTTCTCAATTGGATAAGTATATCATACTACTAAATGAAAAGAAAATAAAGTATAAAGTAATAGATAATTTACAAAATTCAAATATTAACGATTATATGAAAAATATAGAAATAAAAAAAATATTAAATAGAATTTCTAATATAGATATGAATAATACTACATTTCAGCAAGCCTTTAATACTTTATTGGATATTCAAAACAAATTAAAAAAATTAGAATAGAGGAGAACTTCTCCTCTATTTTATATTTTAAGCACTTGTCCTGGATAAATTAAATTAGGATTTGAGATTCCATTTTTCTTTGCTAATTCTTGATACGTTGTACCATATTTTGCAGCAATTCCTGATAAAGTATCTCCAGATTTTACAGTATAGGTTTTTGTAGCACTTTGAACAGTACTTATACTATTTGCTCCATTAATTTTTAATACTTGTCCTGGATATATCAAGTTAGGATTTGAGATTCCATTATCTGCTGCTATTTTTTGGTATGTAGTACCAAATTTGCTGGCTATTCCACTTAATGTATCTCCACTTTTAACAGTATATGTAGTTGTTGTATTTGAAGTTGTATTTGATGAAGAAGAATTTTCTTGTTTGCTTCCTCCTGGAATTTTCAAAACCTGTCCAACATAAATTATATATGGACTACTTATTCCATTTAAACTTGCTATATCTTTCCAATTTACACCTAACTTACTTCCAATTGTTGATAAACAATCTCCACTTTTTACTACATATGTAGATGTATTATTAGAATTTGTTTCAACTGAAACCACAGGAGTAGGATTAGTATTTCCATTTTTATTTAAAACAAAATCTTTATATGCATAATTCATGTCAAGATTTCCATTGTAACCATTTAGTTTACCCTCAGATGTAAATTGCCAAATACCACAATTATTTGCATTTTCTCCATCTGGAGATGTTGCATTTCCTTTTTGTTTTCCACCAGAAGTTGGCCAATGGGCAACCCATTTATCAAATCTTGTTAATCCTGCTAATTGATTCTTCCACCAACTAGAACTTGCATATACCATTGCATAATATCCTGCATTTTCAAAAATTTCTCCTTCTACAGTACATATATCTCTTAAAGTTTGATTAGATGGCATTCCATATTTTTTCTTATATCCATCAGCATCTTCCATATCTATACATAGAAATGCTGGTTTAATTGAATAACTATTTGCAAGTTCAACTACTCTTTGTGCTTCTTCTTTTGCTTGTGCTGTATTTAATGCATATGAATAAATATATAATCCATATGGTTTACCACACTCAATTGCTAATTTAACATTTCTATCTACTTTCTTGTCCTTTGAACTTCCTGCATAACATCTAAAAATAAAAAAGTCCACTTGTGGGCTTAATGTTTTAATATCTATATCTCCTTGCCAAGCAGATATATCTGGTCCTTTATATGCCATTATTCTTCACCTTCCTCTTCATAATTTCTTAAATTTTCTGCATTACCTAGTTCTAATGCTAGTTCTTTTCCCTCTTCCATAAGAAAACCTCCTTATAATAAAATTAAAACTGGAAGATTTTTGATTTTTCTTCCAGTTTTTTATAAACACAAGAATTACTTTCTTGTATTAAACTATTTGTTTTTTGCATCATAAGCTACAACAGCTGTTCCTACTCCACCAACGGCAGTAATAACTGCTGTTATTACACCATTGACATCAAGATTCTCAATGTGTATTAAGCATCCAATTATAGATGCTATTGCTATTATGATGATATTTTGAATGGTAATTGGTAAATCATAATTCCATCCAAAATGCTTTGATACTAAACCTGCAACATATGTAAAAATTGCAGTTATAGCCCATACTAAAAATTGTACTGTCATAATATATCCCTCCTTTCCATCTTATTTTTTACTAACCATTTTTTCTAGGTTTTCCTCAATAAAAAACTTTAGTTTTAAAATTTGGTTCATTTCATCATTAGAAAAATTTACACAATCTGTTTTTGAAAATTGTAATGCTAAAAATCCTATTGGTTCGCCATTTTTATTATTTAAAATAATATCAAAAAAAGAACCTATTTCTTGTCCTTTCTTTAATCCATAAGTTGCTGGCATAGACATTTTTATATCTTCTAAATTACTTACCTTTATTTGTTTTTCATTTAATAAAGTTCTTATGAAACTAGGAATACAACTTAATGGAACTGCTTGAAGTTCTTTTTGATGACTTTTTATTCCGGCTCTTACCACTTCAAAAGTACAGCTTGTCTTCAGTGCACTTCTTCCATTAGCATAATGTCCGACCGATTATGGAAATCATAAATTTGCACACGATCAGCTTGAACAAATTCTTTTAAATCTTCCATTTTATTTGTAATTTCCAGATCAATAGAACATTGCTTTTGAATTTTTCGTGGAAGAGTATTTTCTATTTCTTTTTTAGCTTTTATGACTGTAGCAATAAATGTTCCAAGCGCTGCTATCAATGCCGTTACACTTATTATTGTGGTAGTTATACTTTCCATTAATATTATTCCTCCTCTTTGTCTTTAGTTGGCCATACAACATTGTATGGAAATCCCTCCTGATCTGGTAAATCCCTTAACTCTTGTCTATATTTTGTTACATTATTATTTAATATTTTTGCAATTCCTTCAAATACGCTTGTTACTACTGATAACAAATTAGTAGCAGTAATTTTTTCTGGAATTTCAATGCCTAATCTATCAAAACACATTTCTTTATCTGTTTCTGCTAATAATTGATTTCTGATTTCTCTAACCTTTGTAGCTACTTCATTATAATCTTTTTCTTTAACAGAATTTAGCCAATTATTTATATCTTTTTCTATTGTTTCTGCTAGATTTTCTCTATAAGGAATCTCTATGCTATAAGTATCATAGCTATATATAATTTTATTTGAAGTATTTTCATTTTCTACTTCTTGACTTTCTTTTTCCTCTTGAATATTGTCAAAAAAAAGAACGGTACATTTTCCGTTCTCAACGTTTTCTATACTGAAGTTTTTTTCTGGCTTTATATCGCTGTAAGTTCTTTGTTTCATTTCTAACCACTCCTTTACATTTTTTTAGACTAATATATGGTCTAATATACTTTTCATTAAATTTATTAGAATCACAATGTTTTATCCAACCATAATAGCTTAATATTGCTGTAGCATCTGCATAATTTATATTTCCTTTTTTATATACCTTTTTTATTCTTCGTTTTATTCTTAAAAAATTAGTTTTTCGTAATGTTGTATGTCCTCTATAAAATCTATAACCGAATAAAATCTATTGGTCTGCTATCAACTTTAAATAGTTGCCAATTTTCTTTTAACTTTAAATGCTCTGATTTTAAAAATTCTTCTATTTGAATTTTTATTTTTCTTAATTCTTTTTTATTTCTATGAAAAACAAGCATGTCATCCATATATCTAATATAATATGGTGCTTTCAATTTTTCTTTTATAAAATGATCTAAATTTTGTAAGTAATAATTAGCAAACCATTGTGATGTATAATTACCGTATAGGAACACCGGTTATTGAACTATCTACTATCAAATCTAATAAATCTAATACATCTCTATCTTTAATGATTCTCATGAATTTTCTTTTTAATATTTCTTTATCAATACTAGGATAAAATTTTTTTACATCAAGTTTTAAACAATATTTTGTGTTTTTCCTATCTCTAACTAGTATTTTTTTTATATGTTTTGCTGCATAATGAATTCCTCTGTCTCTAACTGATGCACAACAAAATTCATACATGCCTTTCTTTAATAATTGTTCAATTTGTTGCATTAAAGCCCAATGAATACATTGGTCTGGATAAAACATAGGTTTATATATAATTCTTTCTTTTTTTCTAGTTCCATCATGAATTTTCATTTCATGATATGGACTAGGTTTATATGTTTTATTTTTCAGCATATTATGAATGTCTAAAGTGTAATATTCAATATTACATAATATTTTTTCTACACTTTTTCGTGTTTTTTTACCTTTGGATGCATTTAGAATAGCTTTTCTTATATTATCTGGTTCAATAATTTTTTGATATATATTACTTTTTCTTTTCATATTTTCTCCTGGTATTTTTCTTATTTAGTCTATCGGCTTTTCGCTCAAAAGGAGCTACTAGGTCAATCCAGTTGCGACTTATTTTTGCCAAGGGGCAAGGAAAATAATGTGTAATATATTTTTATTTTTATAAATAAGTAGGCGAGCGCCGTAATTCCAATTCGTGTTGCTAGAAGTGTTGTTACAATTCCAAGCAAAGAAACCGGCTTTGCTCCAATTGTTGTTGAAGTTACCACCAACGTACGCAAAAAAGCAAAGACAGAAACTCGGCACCGCACACATTAAATCCCCTACAAGTAGTATATATACTTTTTCAAAAAAAATTAACTATTCTATATTTAAGTTATTTTATATGGGAGGCTGGCCGCCCCCATACCCCCGCTTTTACTGGTGTTTAAGAAGGCGAGCGCCGCAACCCCAAGCCGTGCCGCTAGAAGGGTTGTAACAAGCCCAAGCAAAGAAACCGGCTATGCTCCAATTGCCGTAGAAGCCACCACCAACGTACGCAATTTTGTTTCCTTCTGCACACCAATAATTATCACATGCTCCTGTACTAGAACTTGCTCCAATTTCTGTAGGTAATGCAACTTCAGGATGTTTTTCATCTAGTCCTAATTTCTTTATGTAACTATCTGTAGTTTCTGCATTTACATATCCTATTTTTTCATATGGTGCATCGAATTTATCATTTTCATAACTAGCTGGGTCTTTGCAAATATATGCAATGTAATCTTTTATATTTAGGCCATCTATATGTTGCCACATATGTCCAAATATATTTTCAATTCCCCTATAATTAACTGAATGATAACTATCATTAATTAAACATCCTGATGCATTTCCTAAAGAGTCATTTTCACCAGTCTTTTGAGCTGAACCCCAAATAACATTATTTACCGCAATGTTTACAGGATCACCATTAAAATGAATTGCTTTACCTGTTACTTGTCCGTCATTATAATCTTCTATTGATGTTATTTCTCTATCTGCTGCTACACTACTATTCCAAGCATCTGTTGCACCTATACAAATGGTTTTTCCAACCCATAAGCCTGTACCTACAGAACTTACAATAATTCTATTAACATTATTCTCTGCTATTAATGCTTTAGCTGTATTAAACCCTACAATACCATTACCAAGCATGCTTTGTGAATTATAATGTGCATATTCAACAAGATATAGCATTTGTAATAAGAAGTAATGATAATCCATTAATTGCCATCCTTCTCCTAATGCTTTTGCATAATTTCTAAAGTTTGCCTTAGTTGTATTATATTTTGGTATTGCACCACTTCTTGAATGTGCTATTATTGTATCTCCTTCTGTTGTTTCTGTACTTATTATGTAAGCACCAACAAAAAATTCTTCAGATTTTTTATAACCTGCTCTTGCATAATCAGCAATATAAATGTATTCATATACATTTCCAAATTCATCTGGTAGTCTTTCCCTTTTCCACCAGAATTCTGGTATTTTAACCATAACTTCTCCATTGCTTCCATCTGCTTGGAATCCAGTTTCTCCATAATATGCTAGAACTTGTCCTGTTGCTGCATCTACATTACATTTGCGAATATGTGACCATGGATATAAATTATCAAAATCATTTGCTACTTCTGTGCCATTTTTTGTTGCATTTGCAGTTAAGCCTTCAGCATCTGCTATTCTTGTCCATGTTGGTAATGTATTGTCTGTTATTAATCTTTTTATTCCATAATTTTTTCCGGAATATAATTTTGCATTTTGTAATGCATTTTCTAAATCTTTTTCTGTAACATAAATTTCACTTGAATCAAGTGTTATTGTTACATTACTTGCATTATCTACTATTACATTTATTGTAATATGCTTTTCTATTTTTTCTGCTATTGAATTATTAATATATTCTGCTGTTGTTCCTGCATTAGTATATGCATATAGAACTTTTGCTTTTGTATCTGGATCTATTGCAAATAATCCAATTTCTCTAAAATAAAAAGCACTTTTGGCATCAGTATTTTTAAATATAAAAGATACTTTTGCCTGTGTGTCTTCAGTTATTTCTACCTTTTGAATTGGACACTCTAAAACCTTTGTAGTTAATGATGTCTTATCTACAGCATTTCCACTTAAATTTCCACTACCTATTTCAGCATGGTCAAATTCTATCTTTTTACCTTGTAATGTTTTTGCTGCAAGTAAAGCACCTTGTTTGGTTATATATACTCTTTCAAAACCCATTATTTTAAAACCTCCTCTATTTCAATATAATCTTGTTTTACTAAATTTAACCCAAGATTATTATTTTGATTTAATAAAATCTTTTCTAGCTTTTCCTCTGTTGAAACATCTATATTCATATAATCTTGTCTTGATACTTTTGCTCCAGTTTTTGCATTTAAATCTACATCTTCATTTTTTATTACCACATCTGTATTTGGATCTATTTCTATATATCCTGTATTAATTACAGCTACCCCTGTATTATTATTTTGATTTAATACTACATCCTCTATTTCTTCAAATGCTTCAGCATTTAAAATAATATAATCACATCTTGAAATTGCTCCACCTATATACTCATTTAATGTAGTCTCTAATTCATATTCTAATTGTATATTTGCGGGAATTTGTTTTATCAAATTAGATTTCAGCATTTCTGCCGCTTCAGTGTATGCTAGATTTATTGTTATATATAATTCATAATCTTTTGCAATTAATTTATAATTATCTTTTCCAATTGATTCATTTAATGTATTTATCAACCATTTTAATGTGTATGGTACTTTGTTATTTATTTTAAATAATATATTCATTCTTCTTGCTTCTATTGTTTCTGCTTTATTTTTTATTCCATATATTTTTTCATATCTATCTAATCCATAAGAGGTTGCTGTTTTTACAATTACTTCTTTTAGCACTTTATCTATTAAATATCTCATATTCTCTATTTCAATATCTTCTGTATCAAATATTTTAATAAACTCAAGTACATTTTTTAAATAAGGTGGCATATATTCAATTAACTTCATATAAGTGTCACCTCTTTCAATATTGGTATTTCAAATTTTTGTAATTCTATATTTGAAGCCTTATTATTTATTGAAGTATTTGAAACATCAATAACTCCATCTGCATTTAAAATTATTGTGTCTATTTGTGCTTTTCTTATAATTATTGTCTCTGAATTTTCCCAATCTTTCTTTAATTCTAAGAAATAATTATTTACTAGCTCTTTGATTTGAGTTTTTACATTATCCATTGTAGTTGTTTCAGATATTGTTACATTAGAAATTATAGAAATTTCCACTTCTGATACAGTATCAACAGTTACAATATGTCCTATTGGGGCAATGCCTAATCCATCTTCAGATAAATCTGGGCACATTTCATTTTGTACTTTTTCAATTAATACATTAGATGCTTTTTCATAATTGCTATCTAATATTGTTAATTTTACTGTTCCTGGTCCGTTCCAAATAGGTGTTACTTTTACTGCTCCTACTCCTGCAATTTCTTTAGTCTTGTTTTGATAATCCACAACATTTCCACCAAATCCTTGCTCGCTTGTAGTTTCATAGTATCTTGCCCTTAAAGATTCATCATCTTCTTGATCTTCTCCAGGAATTAATATATCTGTTAATTCTGCTTTTGCTAAATTCTCTATATAATTAACTGGAATAAGTGTTCCTACACAATTATTTCCTATTGTTCCCTGTGCTTCACATTCCATTTTATATGTTCCTGTTTCTATTCTCTCTACTGCTTTATATACTAAATCTTCTATTGTAAATCTCTCTCCAATATTAATATCCATTAAGTTATTATCAGCATCATAAAATAATCCTTTCTTTATTGCATATGTAGCTTCATTTCTTGTAATTCCAACTTGATTTGCTAATCTATCTAGATATTCCTCTACTGCTGTATCTGCAAATACTAAATCTATATTATTTTTTAATAGAATGTACATTTGTGCTAGTTCAGCAGCTGCAGGTGCTAAAGCATTATATATTATACTTCCTTCTCTTTTATCAATTTGCATAGGAACTCTGTCCAACATTCTTTGTAAAATTGTATCAAAATCAAAATATTCATCTAAATTTTCAATTTCATCTATATTATCTATTTCCATCTAAAAACTCACCACCTTTTCTGCTTGAATTTCTCCTACAGTTGTTATTACGGTAAATTTTACTATTATTGAATTTTTTTCTACATTAAATTCAAAATTATTTACTTCAGATATTCTATCGTCTTGTAGTAGTGCCTCTTGAATTACTCTTTCCAATTCTGGTATAACAAATGTAGTATTTTCTCCAATAAGATGTTTTAATTCAATACCATAATTCCAACTATATATAAGGTGTTCAAATCTTTCTGTGTTTAAGATGCAATATATTGTTTGTTTCATTGCCTCAATGCCATCGCAAAAGTTTGAAATCGTATTTTTTTCTATATTTAAATAATAAGTTTTACTTGTTTGTTCTGTTACCTCTTCTATATTATTTAACAATATATCACTTGTTTTAGGTGTCATATTTTTACCACCTTTCTTTTAAAATTTATCTAATACAACGAAGTTATTTCCTCCTTGTTGCTGAATTAAAATAACATTGTCATTTAATTTTAACCCATTATAAATGGTCATTGTTTTTTTACCAGTTATTGAGTGAGAATGTGCTAAATCTATATTTTTTTGTTCTACTTCAATATTTTTACTAACTTCGTTTTTTATATTAACTGCAATATTGTCTGGATTTGGATTTACTTCTGCATTAGATGATACAGAAATATCACCATTTAAAGTATGACTGTGATTAGCATTTAATGATTTACTTTCTGTTTTCCACTCCACACTAACATCTACAGTATAGTCTTTTACATTTTTAGTAAGGACTAAAAACTCTTTTGTTAATTTTAATTTTTGTTCTACTGTTATTTCAAGTGGATTTATACTTGTTACAGTACCAAATAAAACAGAAGTAGGAGCATTTGCATCATTTGCTCCTACTGCCATTTTTTTTATTACTTCTCCTAAGCTTCCCATTTCACTTTACCTCCTACCCAGATATAAAGTTTTGACCTCTTAATGTTAAATCCATAAAATGTTCTCCATCCTTAAATGTATGTTTTGCTTTTTCAACTAACATAAAATTCTTTAATTTAATATCACCCAAATCTAAATTAACTATTATTAGAGATCCTCCTCTAACTCTAATATCTCCAAGTGCATTTTTTATTTCTAAACTTCTAGTTTTTTGATTATACAAATCTAATAATGCTCTTGCTTTAACTGCTCCGTTAGTTTTTTCGTCAATTGTATCAAAATACTGTAATACTCCCCATTTTTCTATATTACTTGAATCTTTTGCTATATAAATTTCTCTTTTTCCTGTATCTGAATTATCATATGTTAATTTTATTTGGTTATATGTGTCTGAATCAATAGAACTTTCATAATCATAGTTTTCGCCTGTTTCTTCGTCTATAACTAATCCTACTTTCATTCTTTCTAGATTTTTTAAACATATCTTTCCAAAATCATCATATAATACATACATTTCTTTTCTATTTCTTATTGTTTCATCTAATGCGTTTAATATAATATCAAATAGTGATTGATTACTTTCAGCTTTTTTTGCAATTACATATCCAGTATTTTCTAATACCCCTGTATTTAATTGATATTCATTTGCTATCATTTGTACCAATTCATCTGCTCTTTTATTAGTATATGTTTTAGTATCTTTATTTTTTAAATATCGTAATTGGTCATATGCTGTAGTTGTTATTATTTTTTCTTTGTCCCTTTTTTTCTTAAAAACAAAACCATAAAATAAATTTGTATTATTAACTTTAAAAGCTACAGGATTTCCTTCTTCAAAACTTATAATATTATCTTTTAATACTTTAAATTCTAATTTACCTGCAGCACCTTTTCTTTCGGTAGTCCAAGTAACTCCATCTTGAACTACCGGTTCAAATACTGTATTTCCATTTTGAATTAATAATTGTTGACTCATTTTTTCCTCCTATGCAGGTATCCATAGCACTTGTCCTGGATAAATTAAATTAGGATTTTTAATTTTGTCTCTATTAGCATTATAAATAGTTGTATATTTACTTCCATTCCCATAATATTTTTTTGCTATATTCCACAAACAATCTCCACGTTTTACTGTATAGTTTTGCCCACTTGGCTTGGATGCTGCAGTATTATTTGTAGTTACTGTTCTAGTTACTACTGGTGGCTTGTATTGTTTAATTGTTACTTGTACGGTTTTTGTAGAATATTCTCTATACTGTTTTAATTTTATTTTTACTTTTGTGTCAAATCCTTCATCTGTAGAATCTGTTATTGTATAGTCTTCTATTGACACTTTTATATTAGTATCAAAAATACTATTACCATTTGGAAATTTTCTAATAACAATAAATTGGAATGCTGATTTATTTACCTTTAAATTTTCTAAAATTCCTAAATAATATTTAGCATTTTGAAAATCATTCTTGTACATTGCGAATGGATATTTAACATTTGGAAGCAAAACTTCAAATTCTATGCTTGTTAGTCCTGGATTTTTTAAAACATTTATTTCTGAGTAGTTCATCAAATCATATGTTTTATTTTGATTGCTAATTTTTAATTCTAATTTTTTAGGAGGAATAGGAAGAAGCACATTTCCTAAATAAAAATAATATGCCATAGATTAGTTCCTCCTTATTCATGTATTCCATCAGATACATATTCTAATTCTTCTTCTAATTTAGCAGTTAATTTATTTGTTACTTGATCTACAATTCCATCAATGTCTTGTTCTCCATTTATATTATTGTTATTAGTTAAGTTAATGGTTAACGGTACTGTAGTAAATCTATTTATTGTATCCCTTTCTGCTAAATCTATCAGATATTTCAAATCTTCATCTGTTATATCTGCAGTATTGTTTGCAATATCTTTGGTATTACCTGCAATATCTCCAAGAGTTCCTGCATTATCTCCTCCAAAACTTGATGGATCTAGAGAAAAATTATTTAATGCATTCTTTATAGCATCTCCTGCACCTTTGGCCCAGTCATTTCTACTATCAACTCTGTCCTGTCTAGTAGTATTTAATTCAATTGCTTTATTTTGAATATTAGTAGCAGATGCACTAAGATCAGAACTCATTTTTCCTTTTATAGTATTGATTTGATCCATTGTTCCATCCATCTGACTAGCCATTTCCTGCAATTTAGAGTTTCTATCAATAATATTATTTGCCATTTTTCCTGCAAAATCATCTGCAAAATGTGCTGCTTCAACTGTATCTATTTCGACACCTGGTATCTTATTTAACACAGTTATAATTGCATTAACTATTGATACTATACCGTTATACAATCCTTGAAATATAGATAATACTCCAAGACATACCGCCTCAACTCCTGTTTGAAATCCAAACCATGCAGTCATTAATCCTAGCACTACAGTTTGAATTCCAAGCCATAAAAATAAAGCAGCTAGTTGCAATCCATACCAAACAGCTTGAATTCCTAAACCTGCTACCATTATTCCTAATCTTAATGCATCCCAAAGATAAAGAATAGCATATGCTACTTTATCATTTGTAAACCATAAATATGTCAAAACTGCAATTAAAGCAATTATAAGAATTACAATCCACGTTATAGGACAAGCTAGCAATGCAGAATTCAACCCCCATTGTGCTGCTGTTGCAGAAAGAGTTGCTCCAGCTTGCATCATACTTGCTGCTGCTTGAATTCCTTGTACTAATGACATAATAGATAATATTCCACTAGTTATTCCAGAAATTATATTAAATGCTACATATGCTGCCACAATTCCTAAAATAATTGGTGCAACTGGTTCTAATATACTAACTAGCCATGATATTCCTTCAACTAATGTCAATATTCCTTGTGCTGCTAAACTAGCACCATCTATAAACATATTAAACATTTCTTGGACTTGTTGATTATTTGCTAATTCGTTTATTTTTACTAATACTGGATCTAAAGCTTTGACTGCCACATTTTTCATTCTAGTCCATATTTGTCCCCACGTCATTGGCATTTTACTATATCTAGCATTTATTTGGTCTGCAGATGCAAACATAGCATTCTTTATGATATCTGCAGTAATCAACCCTTCTGATGATAATTCTTTTAGTTCTCCTTTTGATTTTCCTGTATATTCTGCGATTGCTTCTGCTAATAACGGAGCATTTTCCATTATACTTCTAAATTCATCACCTTGTAATTTACCTGCTGCCATTGCTTGTGTTAATTGATACATTGCTGATGTTTGTTCCTGTATACTTGCTCCAGAAATAGCAAAGTTTTTATTCATTAATTCTGTAAATGCAATTATCTCATCATTATTCTTAAAATTTTCTCCTGCTAATATTCCTAATTTTGATATAACACTTGATGTAGCAAGAAAATCTGATCTTGTTCTGTTAGACATAGCAAAGATTTTATTTTCAAGTTCTGCAACACTACCATTATCATCAACGATTAATTCTAATCTAGATCTATTACTCGTTGTTGTATCTGATAAATTAACTAAACTCTTTATTGCGGTTACACCACCAAGTGTAAGCACTATACTTTTCACAGTACTTAAAAGTTTATTACTACTTGCATTTGCTGTATTTATACTATTATTAAATTTTTCTTGATTATCATTTCCATTTTTTATACTTTTTGCAACATTATCATAATTACCTTTTAGACTTTGAACTAAACTTCTTTGTTCTCTTACACTTGCTATAATATCTTGTGCCCTTGCCGTTTGTGTTCCTTCAGCAGCAATTATTTTTCTTGCTTCCGCTTCTACTTGTTTTAAAACTTGTAATTCTGCTTGATATGTTAATTCCGTTTGTAAAGCTGCCGAGTTTAACTTTTCAGCATTATTTATAGATTTTGTAGGTGCAACTGACATTTCATTATTTAGATTTTTAAAACCTCTTGTTGTTCTATTTAGATTTGAATTTATCTTTGCGAATACAGAGGAAGCCATATCTTGAACCACTATTGAACTTCTTATAGTAGCCATATTCTCCTCCTTTTAGAAAAAATAAGATATAATTACTTTTTCTTTATTTTTGCTGCCTCTTTCTTTTCATCATCTACTCGTAATTGTATTGATGCTATGACAAAGGCCTTCTCTTTGAAATCTAAATTTAGAAATTCATGCGGAAATTTATGAAGTTTTTGAAGGCAATAATGTGCAAATACAGCATCACTATCACCTTCTTGAATTAGTTTTTTGCTTCTTCAACCGCATCATCTAAGCTATATCCATTTATTCTTTGAATTTCAGCCATAAGGTCATCATATTCTCCTGGATTTAATAAATGTTTTTTTAGTAATTTAATTGAATCCATTTCCCCATAGAAGTTCTGTAAATCAACATTATGAAGGTCTGGATATACCACACATTTATCAGCTAATAATTCTAAATATTTAACAGTATCAAATTCTTGTTTCATTCTTTTTCCTGCTTGTACTTGTTTATAGCATTGTTTTCTTATTGCATCATTTTCATCTGCAGTAATAGTTTTTAATTTCCATTTTTCAACATTTCCATCTTTATCTTTAAATCTATTAGAAGCTACATATTCAACTTCCTTTACTTCATCTTTCAACATAAAACTTTCTAAACTCATATCTTATCTTTCCTTTCTCTCTATTTATTTTTGTTATAATTATTGCATACCTGCTAATTGTGTAAATTTAGTTGGATTTGCAAAATCCTCAAATGTAAAGTCTATTTCTTGTTCTAAGAAATCTCCATCTACATCAAAAGATGCTAAAACTCCCCCATCTACATTACATCCCATAAATACCATTGTGCAAATTCCAGCTGCAGATGTTGGATCTTCATTTGTTACTTGAATATCAAAATAAATATCCTCTCCCGTGTTTTTGTATCTTTCCATTAACTCATCAAATATAGATGTGTTTTTATATATAGTGATTTTACCTGTTCCTTTCCAGCCAGTTGACTTATTACCAGAACCTGTTTTTCCTAATATGTTAAGTTCCTTTTTAGTTTTTTCAAATTTAGCCTCAAAATCTTTACCTTGCATTAGTAAATATCTTCTGTTTTCAATAGTTACAAAACATTCAGCTAATTTTGCACTGATGGCATCTTTTGCATTCATTGTAATATTTCCCATCTTTTTTCCTCCTTATAAAAAAATTAAGAGAACATTTTTAATTGTTCTCTTTTACTCTACTACTACTGTCATATATAATTTTTCCATTGCATTAATTACTTGCACATTGGTATTAATTGTTACTGATTTCTTGTCATTTCCTATTTCGACACTTATATCAGCATCTTCAAAATTTTCAATGGCTTGAAGTGTTTGATAATCTTTAAATAATGCAATTATATCACTCCAAAGTGAGGTTCTTCCTGCTTCATTATTTGCTATTTTTCCAAGATATTTAGAATTGAATACACTAGCAACATCTGAAGCAATTTGATCTAATACTCTTATTGTTTGATTAGATTTAAATTCTTCTCCTTTTTCAATTGTTGTGTCAACTAAACTATTAATATCCACTAATACTCTAATTTCATCTCCAACTTTATGAAGTACAAATTCTCCGTTATCAATAGACGCTTCTAATTGTGCTTGTGTATAATCTGCATTAATTGTATATTCTCCATCATATGTCTTATTAGTATTTGATTTATTTATCTCACATCCGGCAATTACTCCTGTTACCCAATAAACAAGTGCTGATTCATCTTCAACTGCTGTATTTTTAATATTTACAACACCTTCATAATTTGCAGCATTGTTAAATACTACTACTTGGAATTTTATACCTTGCTCATCTCTTAATCTTTTTGCATATTGAACATATAAATTAGATGTAGGTTCATCTTTAACAGTACATCCAATTGCATTTACTTGGTATGATTCCAACTTATCTAAGAAGTTTTGGTGTGCTTCTCCACTAACATCTCCATTTGTTCCACCTTCTAAAGATTTACCTGCAGTAACCTCAAGAGTTTCCATAGAAAATGTTACATAATCGTTATCTAGTAATTCACTAACCTCTTTTACTGTTTGTTTATCTACTTCTTTTGTTCCTAAATATGTAATAACATCATATTTAGCATCATCATCTATATTTTTTGCAACTACTATTCTTATATCATTTCCTCTTGTACCACTATTTTTAGCTGTTGCAATGTCTGTTGTTGCTTTATTTCCAGTATTTAATCTATAAAAATATGCTTTTTTAACATTTTTGAATAGATCTCTTAATCCTTTTAACTTTTCGTGTGAATAATCATATCCAAATATTTTCAAAGAATCTTTTGCAAAATTTTGAGATGTGACTTCGATTATCTCTCCATCTTTTCCCCAATCCATTTCTATTGCCATTGCAGCAATTCCTCTTTCTCCAATTGAAGATGAAGCATTTTGTGCAGATGCAAAATTTATATATGAACCAGGTAATTTTTTATTTTGACTTATAAAAGTTCCTCCACCTAATGCCATATTAGTTCACCTTTCCTTTCTTATAATTTTCAATTATTTCATTTATTTCTTTTTTACTATAACTTTTATCTTCTAATATAGCATTTAATAAATCTCTATTATTAATAAAAGTTTTAGAGTTGACAATTTGTTCTTTTGTGTATTTTTCTTCAGTTACTTTTTTTACTTCCTTTTTGGTTTCTTTTTTAGATGTTTTCATCTTTTTTTACCTCCCCAGTCAAATCATAATTATCCATTTTTATTGTTGCTACATTTTCTTTTTTTATAAATATTTCATAGTCTATAAAAAAGTGTAGAACACCATCCTCTATTTTTGGATGCAGTTTTTTTGCTCTTAATAGTGTTTTATCTGTAAGTTCAATATATTCTAAATCGTATAGATTATCTATCATATTATTTAGAATTTCAGTATTTCCATCTTCCGTATAACCTATAATTACAAAATTTGCTTTATCCTTGTAAAACCTATCTTGTAATCCTATTTCTCTATTTTCCTCACCATTTAAGTATTTGATAAAAAAACAAGGTTTATCAACACCTTGCTGTTGTGCATCCGTATATATAGGATATTTCTTTTCATATATATTATTAATTTTTGTAGCAATACCAATTACTATTTCGTTTATAACACTATCAACCATTATTAAAACACTCCTCAATATATTTTTTCATTTTTCTTTCAAGTAATGCCGGAATTTGAGATTCTAGTTCTTTTTCAGATATAGTCAACATATATTTTCCTTCAACCCAAGATGCTTTTAATCTCTTTCCAATTGCAGGAACATATCTTCCAGGTTCTTGTCTATGTCCATATTCTACATAAGAAGCATATTTAACAGGATTTTCAACTATTATAATATAATTGTTTCCCATTCTAGCAATTCTTAATGATTTCGCATAAGTTGTTGCATCTGGTACTGCTCCCCCCTCTGCTTCCGCTTCAGTATTAGCAGTCCATCCTCTTCTTAAAGTTCCCCCATTTTTTATTGTATATCTTTTTCCATCTTTAACTTCAAAACTTCCCTCACCTACTGGTGTTCTTGGGATAACTTTTGAAAGTAACCTTGCAGCTAATTCTCTTGCTACTTCTTTGCAAAACCTATCAATATCTATTTTAGATAGTCTTTCAAATTGTTTTTGTAACTTTTCTAATTCACTAAAATCACACATTCCCCATTTAGCCATATTAAGCCCAGCCTTTCCATAATTCAAGTATAATTTCTTGATGTGTGTTATAAATAGCAGGTTCGCCACTATTTTTATATGCTGTAGTTCTACCTCTTCCTGTAACGACAATTTTGCTACCAGGTTTAATTACTAATTCTGGTGCTATGAATAATTTTATTTTTTGATTTTTTTCAGACTCAGTATCTGTCTGTGTATTTGCAAATATGTTTTCAAAAGAAACTCGACAGGGTTTATTAGACTCGACAGTAACTTCTTGTTTATTCTTTGTAATATTATTTTCTATAACAGACTGTCTTTCTATAATATCACAAACAGAATCATAATGACTTTCAATAGCATTTCTTGCCATAGAAATATAATCCATTGTTACCACCTCATCTTTCTATGTCTGTACAAATCTTTTTTATATTTTTCAATTAAACCATCCTCAGAATAATTGACAGTACCTGTATTATAAACAATACCATTTATTTCTACTTGTGAAGTTTTATCGACAAAAGTAGTAGTGGTATCACCAATTTGTACACTTTTAACCTTTACATTTGATTTTGAGTCTTCTTCAGATTTACTTGCAAATAATTTATCATACCCATTTAGGTACCAATAATCTTTTGTCATTCTTAACCATGTTGTATATAATCCATCTGGGATTTTTGATTGATGAGTAGTATCTAAAATTATAACTAATGTATCTAATAAAGAATATTCTACTTGTAATACACCATTATTATTATCTTCTTTTATATTCAGTTCTTTTAATATTCTTTTTTTTAATGATTCAACATCAATTTTATTTGTCTTACTTTTTATTTTTTCTAAAACTGACATTATATCACCTACTCTCCTTTAGGATTTTCTTCAGTATTGGTCCCGTCATTTGTGTCGGTACCATCTTTTAGTTCTCCTCCTGGATTTTGTTTTTTATCTTCTTCAGCTTCTTTTTCTTCAATCTTATTGATTATTGTTTCTTTTTTCATATTACTTGTTACTTTTATTCCTAATTTTGCTGCTCTTTCTTTTAATGCTTCTAATTCCTCATCTGGATTATCTGAAGTATTATCGGTCTTATCTACATTTTCGTTAGAATTTTTATCTGTTTTTACTTCTTCTTTTTTATAATTTTCAACATATTCTTCAATGTCTTTCTTTAATTCTTCTAAATCAATAGTTTCATCTTTTACAACTATTTCTATTACTCTTTCATTATTTTCTCTAATATCTTCTATTACATCTACAAATTCTTTATTTGCATTGTATTCTTCATCACTAACAATTTCATTTTGTCCTTTAAAACACCATTTTCCATTAAGTTTAACTCCTGCACTTTTTGGACTAACTTTTTTCATTAAATATCACCTCTTTATAAAAATTTTAGAGTAAAGACATATTGTCTCTACTCTATATTTATTGTTGCTTGGAATAACTCATCAGCACATTTTAATGCTGGTAATGCAGTAGCAACTGCTTTTTCCCATGTACTAACTGGATCCGTTCCCTCTTCGTACATCATAGCAAGTATTTTTCCTACTAATTTTATATCTATTGATGGATCTCTTTGAAGTCTGATTTCTTCTGCTGTAGGTCCATAAACAGTTTCTCCTAGAGCTTCTCCTGGCATCATAACAAAAGCATTTTCTGGGAAATATCTATGCTTTGTATATTTTCCATTTGCCCCTAGTTTTCTATATTTTGCATCATATGTATAAATTTTAGGTAATTTTAATTTTTCCAAATAATTATTTAACTCACCAACAGATGCAATTCTTGTAGAGTCTTTTCCAAAAATAGCATTAACAACATTTTTATTAGCCAATATTTTCGCTAATACAGTTGTAGATGTTAATACTCTTTCTGGAGCAGAATCTAATTGATTTTTCCATGAAATCATATCATTTATTGGATTAGAATCTTCTGCACTCCAATCAACATTTGTAGCCTTATTTTCTTCTGGTACACCGAAATCAATACTAGCATCTAGGTTATTTTCATTCAATGTTATTTTACCAGTTGCTACTAGTTCCATTCTCATTGCTTCAACTCTTGCCTTAATACTTTCTACTAAAGCATCAAAATCAGCATATACATTTCTCATTAAATATGTTTTTTCTGCTTCGTTTCTTGGAGACTCTAAAGCAATTATTTCTTTTTCTTTTAATTGCATTTTTCTTTTGATTAAAGCTAATTCTATAGCCATTTTCTCAGCTTCTCTTTGTCCAATTTCTGATTCTGTATCAAATCCATGAACAGATGCAATAACTGGTGTTTTACTTCCATTTGTTAACATATCAAATTCTAATGATTGTCTTTTTACTTCTGGGAATAATTCTTCTCCCAACATTGCTGGATATTTTCTATCCTTTAAATAATTTAATATTTCTTTTTGATTAAATAATTCTAATACACTTTTAGGCATATTAAACACACTCCTTCTTTTTTTCTACTTTTTATAATATTTTTTATCTAAATTTAATTCCTGTCATTGCAGTTTTATCTAATTCTTCTACAACTGCTGGCAGTCTTGATTCTATAACATATCCTTCTACCATTATTGCTGCAGGTTGAGGACCATTTGTTACATCTACATCAGCAAATACTAAACCTATTGCTTTACCATCTTTTTTATAAACTGTTCCTGCTTGAACAATTTTCTTTCCATTTGCGTCTGCTTCTATTCCTGAATCATCTACTTGATAAGTAAAATTTTGAAATTTAGCAGATGCTAAAAAATTAACTTCATTTACACTTTCTTTTTTTACATACATAACTTTTACCTCCTAAAATTAATTAAAAAATTGACTTTTTGTATTTGGATTATCACTTTCATTAGCTTGTTTTGCAAAATTAGAACCCATACTAATTTCGCCATCATTATCACCCTTATCTCCTTCTGGATCAACTGGTGAATATCCTGATGCCTTTTTTTCAAAGAAATGAGGTGCTTGTTTTTTATAACCATCGATTAATTCTTTTAATCCTACTAATGATTTTTTATCATCAGATATTTTAGTTTTACTCTTGTCTTTGTTTATTAATGAAATTATAGCTTGTCTTGTTAACTCGTCTTTTAATACTTTCGCATCATCTAGACCTTTATTTAATAAATCATTATAAACATATTCTTCATTTTCTTTTTTAGCATTATCCTCAATTTCTTTTATTTTTTTGTCGTATTCATCTTTTGAAATACTATTTTTTTGTAAATCTGCAATTGCTTTTTCTTTATCTTCCTTCTCTTTAGTAATAACTTTTTTGTCATTCTCCAATTGTGCTTTTTCAGATTTTAAGGTTGTAATCTGAGTATTTAGTGCAGCAACCTCTGCACCACTTTTGGCCATAACAGACTCTACCTGTTCATCTGTTAAACCCATTGCTTTTAGTTCTTCCCTTTTCATGTTTTCTCCTTTCAATTCAGGCTTTCGTGTTTTTATACGGAGCAACGCCTCCGACCTGGTGTTGTTGTCGAACAACTTACAAAATCGTGATATATAAAAAATAAGTATGTAAACATACATACTTACTTTTATAACTTTGTTATGGTTGTTTAAGAATCCATTTAATTTGCCACTATATTGCAAACACCAAAAAAGACATATAAAATTATATGCCTTCGTAATAAAATCGTCTTATATTCAAATTTCGTTTGAATGTTTTAGATTTTTTATAGTATTTTACAGTATTTCTATATTTCTAATTTCATTTTCAAATAACGAATAATTTTTATTATCTTTTTCATTTAAAATACTAATTTCTTCTACCTCTGGTTCATTATCTTGTGCCGGTACATATCCTGTAACAATTCCTACATATTCATTATCACTATATGCTTTTATTTTTACTCTTTTATTTAATAGTTCCTCTGAATTTATACCTTTCATTTTAACTTCCACCTTTCCTATAAGGAACAATATGCGTTCCTGTTTTGCTATAATGTATTTTAAAACTATTTGTTTTTATTTCCTCATTTTTATTTTTTACAACTCCAATTTGTTCATTTACTGTTATTATTTCTTTTTTATTCCATTTTCCTCTATCGCTAAATTCTAATATTCCTTTTCCCGCATACTGATTAATAAGTTCTTGTGCTTTTTCTTTAGATATTGTTAAATAACTTTTTCCATTTGTATAATTGTTACTTCCTAATATGTGTTTGTCTTGTTTTCCTTGATTTATCAATTTATTAACATTATTGATATATATTTTTGCTCTATCTTCTGTTGTAATTCCCAATGCATCAGAATATTGTGCTTTTAGGTTTTTCCATTCATCAATATTATTATACTTCATTTCTTGAAATTTATCAAATGTTGTAGGTACATCATCCCCTAATATATCTTTATATCTACTGTATTGTTCATAATCAGAAGATTTATTTTTATTCATTTTTATTTCTGTTTCAAACGCTTTTTTTGTTGCCGGGTCAGAATTCACATATTTCTCTAACCATTCATTATATGTAATATTTCTTGGTATATAATATGTTTTTCCATCAGTATTTCTTGCTGCTCTTTCTCCAAATTCAAATTCATCCTCAAAATATGGAGCTGTTGTTGTCCTACACCATATATGATAAGGTGGAGCTGTAACTCCAACTTTATATTCTTTCATTTCAAAGACTTTTCCATCTATTTCTCTACACCATTCAGATGTCTTTGAATCTAATGTTGCTATATTTATATATTTTTCTACACCCAATTCATTAAAACATTCTTTTCTTGATGCACTAGAGAAAAAAGCTGACTCTGTCATTACTAACCTTCCTACTTTTCCTTTGGCCACATTAAAATCTTTTGAAATTTTATCTATTAATTCATCTGCATCTCCTCTTAAAGATTTTTCTAAATCCTTCTGTAGAGTATCCAATAATGCTTTTTTATTTTTCCATATTCTGTCCGAGAACGTTTGCTCATCGCTTGTCCATGGCCTAGATATAATTTTTTGAATTGTATCTATATTTAATGCTGCAAACTTAAAAGCAACATTTGAACCTTTTTGTAATTCATAAGCTGTTTTATAATAAGTATCTTTGTATGATTCAATGATAAAATCGTTAGTGGTTTGTTGCTCATTATAGTATAATTTTTCAATTTGTTGTTGTATTTGAACCTGCAATGCTTCTAATCTTGAAATATGAACTCTTGCACTTGCATTCTCTAATTCTTTTTTCCATACTAAATCTATACCATTTTCTTGGCCATACTTTATATACTCATCAATGTCCCATTTTAGTTCCTTTAGTTCTTGAGTATTTAACCATTTTTTTGCTTCTTTCATGCTTATTTGATTATTTATAGCAAATCTTACTAGCCAATTATTTATTTCCTTTTTTACAGAACTTAATGTTCTTTCATATGCCTCTTGAAGTTCTGTAATATATTTTGATTCATTTAAGAGTTGTGCTTTTTCAAGTTCTTCAAATCTTTTTATCCAATATTCTGCATTACTACTCATTACTCATCACCAACTTTTGCACCATCTTTATTGGTATTTGTAAGTTTATTATTATTTAATTCTTTTATCATTTTATCGTATTCGCTCTCTTGCTTTTTTGTTTCTTCTTCTTTCTCTTTTTCAATTTTCTCTTTTTCATCTTCCACATTGCTTACATATGGATGTCGTGAAAGTATAGTATCTAAACTTAACATATCCATACTATTTACTAATGTCTCTATTAATTCTTTTTCATTTACAGTCATTGTTTTATTAAATACAAACTCAACTTCTTTTTCTGTATAATCTTTTCCTTTTGTCATTTCTATCCAGTTATCATAGAAAAACATAAAATACTCTAAACTACTTTTAAATTCAGTCTCTATATTGCTGCAGTCTAAATCTAAATCTGCATATAATTGTTTTAAAGCCACTCCAGACTCTTGTGTTCCAAATTTTTCACTTTGTGTGTCTACTCCGGAACCACCTTCATAGATATCTTTTCTTAATTGTTCTACAAAACTTTTAAATGCTTCTATGTTTAATTCTGTATTCTTTCTATCATATTCTCCATCAGAATCTAAAAATACCGTATTATATGTTGCAAGATTTCTTTGAAATGTCCCTGACTCTTCTTGATAATTTTTTACTACATTAACTCCATCTGGTGCATCGTATATTGCATCTGCAGTTTTAGAACATAATTCATCATAGCAATCTACTAATGTTTTTAGTAAATGTATTAATGGCATTTCATCACCATTGTATTTAAAATATACAAAAGGAATCTTCTTCCAATTATGAAGAGTATCTCCAAATTTAAAATGTGCTAAAATACTTATTCCCTCTGTATCTTTTCCTATAACTAAATCTTTTCTTTTTTCTACTTCTTCAACATCTTCAATTAAGCTAGAACCATCATAAATGTAATATCTTACACCATCTAAATCCCAATATTCTACTTTAGTTCTTTTTTCCTTTTCATATTCACTTGTATATTCTTCAACCTCATAAGTCATTATTACTGCATCTAATACTTCATGTTCTTCATCTTGCCATAAAGGTATAATTCTTGTTGCATACCTTAATCTTACTTTTAAGTCTCCATCTTCATCAATATATAACTGCCACCATCCTATACCTCTTTTTACCGCTTCTATTAAAGTATATTTTAATCTTTTATGCATTTTATTATTAAATATATCTTTTAAAATGTCTTTATAGTCTTGATCTTCTTTTTCATCTTTTCCTATTACTTGTTTTATTGTAGGTTTCTTTCTTAATAAATATCCAGCTTTTTGATTTATCATTTTATAAATTATAGGATGTTTCAACTGATAATTCTTCAAATGAGGAGCAACTTCTTCTTTACCTTTTTCATTTATAAACAATCTTTCTTTCTTTTTTATATCTCCGTCATTTTTAAAATATCTACTACCTTCTATCATTTCCTTGAATGTATCAGACTCTTTAAATTCATTTATTTGAGTATCAATAAATTTAGATAATACCAATCCTTTTTTTGCACCTTCAGATATTATCATTTTAATTCTATCCATTTCTGTTATCATTTTAATTCTCTCCTTTATTTTACAAAGTATGCTCCCCTCTTCTTGTTAGGGAATAATGTTTGCAATAAGTATCTTAATGCATCTAATGCGTGGTCATTTTGTTTAACAGGTTTGTCCTCACCTTTTTCTTGTGCTTTCGCATCCCAAATATAAGAAGCAAATTCTCTTAATAAGTTAGGACATTTTTCAGCAACTATATGTATTCTTTCTTCATCTAACCAATTTAAAACTAAATTAATTCCATCTATAACTGCATTATCAGCTTCTTTTACTGCAATTTTATTTTGTTTGAATAAATTAATTAATGAAGTAGCTGATGGATCTATGATTACTTTTCTAACTTCTATGTCTTTTATTAACTTTTTATAATCCTTAAGAAACATATCATCAGTTTTAGTTATCTTTTCCTCTTGGCCATTTTTATTCTTTTTTGTTCCCTTATTGTAATATTCATCTAGTATCCATACATGTGGTTTCCCTTCTATGTATTTTATTCCGGCATAATAAAAACACCTGAGGATTTGTAATTCCATAGTCAGATGTTACATAGAAATAATCAAATTTATTTGGAATGTCTACTTTTTTTACACAATGTTTTAGTCTGTCAAAATTAGGATATATAATTCCTTCAGCAAGCACCCATAATCCTAATATAAATCTTTGATAAAATACACCTACAAACATTTTTTTATACCTATTTTTGGTTTCTTCATCAAGACTTGGGTTGTCATCCATTGTAAAATGTAAATGTAATATATTCTTTTCTTTCTTTTTATCAATCCATTCTACTTTAAACCAGTGGTTTGGTCCTTCCGGATTGCAGTTAAACCAGTATTTAGAACCTTTTACCGAACATCTTGCCAGTGCTTGATTTACAAATGATTGTGGCATCAATGCAACTTCGTCTAAAAACACACCTGCAGCAGTAATTCCGTTGTACTAAATCTTGTGATCTTTCATCTTTACCACCAAAAATATAGAAATAGTTTATTATTTCTCCTTTTGATATTTCACACATATTATCAGCACGTCTATCTTTAATTTTATAACCTTGTGCTCTTAGCATTAGTTTTAGCCAAAAAAGAACATTTCTACGAAATGCTCCTACTGTTTTTCCAGCTAATATAAAATTCTGTCCGTTAAATTTTGTCATTGCCCATAAAACAAAGGATAATGACATACATAATGTTTTTCCGGCCCTTATACTTCCATCTGCTATGATTCCATTTTTATCTTTTACTGGACTATTATCTGTCCACCAAGTTAATATTTTCTTTTGTTTTAAACTGAATGGTTTAAACTTGAATAATGTACCATTTTTTAATTTTTTTCTTAAAGTAATAGCATTTTGCATTACCTTATTTTTTAGATTAGAAATTCTTTCATCAAAACTTTTGCTATCATTCTTCAGTGTAATCATTCCATGCACCTTCTGTTGAAGTATTTAATGCTTGTATAAAACTATCATCCTTCATATCTTCTGTATTTGAACTGTCGTCTCGTGCTGCTTCCATTTCTAATCTAATTAATTCTAATTCAAGTTTTCTGTCATCATTTTCAACTTTGTGATAACTATCTATATATCTTCTTTTCGCTTCTTGTACTCTCGTAAGTGCTTCTTCAAGTCTTTGTGTAATATTTATGGTACTTTCTGCTTCAGTAGTTGTTAATGTTCCATTATTCCTATAAGCCACATTATTTGATGAGCTTTTAGACATTCTCACAATACTCATTTCTTTACCATTCTGCAAGTCTTGTATTTTTTTTAATATTCTTCTTTCCCTAATTGATAAGATTTTTATTTCAGACATAATTTGATATTTTTTATCATATAGTTCTTGTTGCTTCATAATTGTCTTTTCTTCTTCAGTTAATAAATCATCATATATCGTTTCATACTCTCCGTGTTTTTAAAGCACGTGTGTTTCCTTTTTCTGCTCCAGGACCACCTTTATTTCCTTTTGCATTTTGATTTCCTTTTTTTATCTTACTTAAGTTACTTTCCCTTTTCCATTTGTTTTTTCTAACTAAATAAATTACTTCATTATAAGTGACATCATGCTTTTTTGCAATTTGGTTATATGTCTTTCCATTTATATAATCTTTTTTTATTTTAGAAATTTTATTACTATCATTTATCACATCATATCACCCACCTACCTTTTTATAGATTTATACCATTTCCTATTTGTAATAATTCATTTCTTTTTAATCTCGTACTTGTAAAAGATGGTTCCCAAGTTGCAAATTGCTCTTCTTGAGGAATTTTTATGATATTGCCATTTTCAATCATATCCACTGCTTCGCATATCATTTCTACTCCTATTGGAAACATTTTTTTCCATAACTCATGATAGTTCCATTTTTTGTCGATAAATAGTGTTTTTTGAAGAAATATATCTCCTCCATCTACACTATCATCTAGCCAAAATACCGTTGCTCCTGTGACACAATCATTCATTGCAACTGTCCATCTTACTGCATCTTGTCCTCTATGTCTTGGTAATAGTGATGGGTGAAATCCGATAGCCCCATATTTTGTTTTTTCCCTTATTTTTGTAGATATATACCAATGAGAATGCGCAGCTATTACTAAGTCTGTATTTTGAGGAATATCCCTTGAAACTAATTTATCACAATCGCTAATTACTGGTATTCCCAATTTGATAGCATATCCTTGCATTTTATCATAATATTTTTCCTGAGGTGGTGGTGCAACCCCAACAATATTATGACCTTTTTCATACAATGCTTTTAATACTTCTTTTCCAAAGCTTTTTTGACCACATATAAATATATTCATATCCTGTTACCTCCTACATACTTAAAACCTTGTACTGCTCTAAAGTGCCCTCCATATCCAGAACCACAGCCAGTATTTGCTGCATGATGTTTTTTTCTAGATCTTATTATGGATTTTGAACTTTTTGTTTTATTTCCTCCATACAAATTAGCACTTGTTTGTAACCATTTTTTGCTTTTCCTTAATGCCATACATAATTGAGGATGTGATGTATGAAAATAAGTAGGATATTTTTTATTACACCTTCCATTTCCATCTAAATGATATTGAGCAATCCACTCTAAAAATCTTACACCAACACCTGCGCCTTGCCATTCAGGCATAGTTACAAGTCTTGTTGCCCTATATCCTTTTGAAGTAAAAAAAGGAGCAACTGCAACATGACATGCTAGTTCTCCATTTACTACACCTATAAAATATTCTGCACAGGGTGGCATAGGTAAATCTAAATAATAATGTGGTTTAAAATATTTCCAGTAACTTTGGTTGACCTTGAAAACTTGGAGGTCAATTTTTGGTCTTTGCCTGGCCAACCCACGCTCAAATATTTTTGTTTTTGTATCAAACACCCAGTCCGGTTTTACCCAATCTAAAATATCATAGTGTGGGGTTAACAACACCACCTTTCCATTAGGATTTGTTCTTCTCCATGCCTTTTGAAATGCTTGTGAACCTATTCTTGCTATCTGTCTATCTATTACAGAAGTAAACTCATCAATAACAACTTTTTCAGGCTTTTCACAAATTAACCTTGCTAGTCCTGCTCTAAACTGCTCACCATTTGATAATACCCTAAAAGGTCTTAACCATGCTGGAACATCTCCCAATCCTACATTTGCTAAAGCTCCTGTAACTTCGTTAAAATCTCCATCTGGTGCTATTTCGTCAATTATTGGTTTGTCATTGCTCCAGCCTTTTGTATAATCGTATATTAGATTTTCTCCAAATATAACTTTACCAATACTTGATTTTCCACTTCCAGACGGTCCAACTACAACTCCAATTTGCCATTCTCCAGATATATCAATTTCTGCTTCTAAATCAAAATTGCATCCACTTTCTGCATTGAATAAGGATTTTACTCTTGCTGCTCTATAACTATTAAAATCTTGAACTCGATTATGTATTTCAATTTTTGTCATGTTTCCCATTATGTTGTCACCACCTTACACTCGTATCCTTGATCTAGTAAACTGTTATATACTTTTTCTTGTTCTGCTTCATCTTTACATATAACAATTACACCATATTGTTCTTTATAATTGAAACTAGGCTCTTGTGTTTTTTCTTCTTCTTCCAATTCTTCTTCTATTTCTTTTATATCGAATTCAAATTCTTTCATATCTATACTAGATATCTTTGATAGTTCCTCTTCTAACAAGTCTAAATCAAAACCTGTATTCATTGTTAGTTTATTATGCACAAGCATATATGCAACCTTTTGTTCCTCTGTTAAGTGAGTTAGTTTTATAACCTCTATTTCCTTTATTCCCATATCTTTTTGCGCTAGATATCTTCCCTCTCCTTCGATTATAAAACCCTTTTCATCTATGGCAATTGGATCATTATTTCCAAATTCCTGGATTGATTTTTTAATTTCCTCTATTTGCTCTGCTGTATGAATTTTAGCATTATTTGGATATACTTTAATGCTATCAATATTAACTTTTTCAATTTTCATATTTAACCTCCTAATTTTAAATTACAACAATCTTTTTTATTATAGTTGACATTGTTTTTCCAATACTCAAAATGCTCATCTACATCTTCGCATACACTAATTTGATTAAAGCCAGTAATCTTTTTTAAGCATTCTTTTTTTATGCTTAATGGTAAATGCTCATAACCTGCATGCTTAACTGTATATTTTGAATAATCTATATTAAACCATTGTTTTATCCAATGATTAACTCTTAAAAATTCAATAAGAATCTTATCACACTTTATAGCATTTAAAATATCAAAATCAATATACTCATAGATAAAAGGGCTTAATCTAACTTGAACATCAAACCCGCATTGATATAGTTTTTCTATGGCCTTTATTCTTTCACTTGGAACTGATGCTTTTTCATACTGTACTGACTTATTGTCATCAGTTGTTGTAATAGTTATTTGAAAGTGGGCCAGATTCTTATCATATATCTTTAAGTATTCATCGTTTGAAACAATGCTTGATTTTGTAACTATTAAATATCCTATTTTCTTTTTATTAAGATACTTTATTATTTTATAAGTTACTCTATTATACAGTTCTAGTGGTTGAAAACAATCTGTCATTCCTCCAAGCCTTACTATTGTTCCTTTTGGTAATTTGTTTATTTTTCGTTTTAGCTTTTCAATATTAGCAATACTTGGATTTTGGGGATTCCATAAACCTCTAAAGTTTAATAGGGATTTGGCATAACAATATTTGCAATCATGGCTGCAACCGACATCCGATAAGTGTCTAGTCTTATTGGATATTTGCACTTGCTTCCTTCATTGCCTCCAACTTCCTTATAAAAACTTTTAAATTGCCTCATTCCTCTCCTTTCTCAAAATAAAAAAAGACCTTGCACGGTCTTTTAGGGGATTAAATATTTTGTAATTTATATATTTTTTCACTCTATAATTATAAATCCTTGATAATGACATGTCAAGGACAAGTTTTGGACAAAAATGTAATTTAACAAATTACATTTTTCTTATACCATCAATTCCAAACATAAGCACTGCAATTTCTTCGATTGCGGAGTTTGCATCTCTCCTAATTTGTCTTTCACTTATATGGTATTTTTCGGACATAACACTTATTTTAGGTTTGTATTTTCCTGCTACATATAAGTCATTTAATATATGAGCTTTTCGCCATTTTTCATCATTTTTACTTTGATCTGCTTCAAACAAGTAAAAATTTATAATTCTTTCTATATGTGTTAAAATGATTTCTGTTCTTTTTTTAGATGTAAGTATAGATTGAACTACAGTCACTTCATCATAAGATTGACAGAATAGTTTGTCTAATACTTCCTCAACAGTTGCTGTTTCTAATTCCTTTTCAGTAAAAGTTGCCTGTTTACAAGCTTTTACAAAGTTTCTATAATTTTTCAATAATAACCTTGTATTTTTTATCCTGGTATCATATGTTATTTTTTCTCTTAATCTTTCCTCATTTTTTGCTTGTTCAATCCCCTTTTTTATTCCCCTTGCTACACCTTCTGTAACAACCTGTTCTATTAAATTCAAAAAATTACTTTCTTTTTCAGAAATCTCAAATTTACTCATACAAAAACCTCTCTTTCTAGGCAAATTGTATGCTATATGCTTTGGTAAATAATAATTCTATAATTCTTAATATGTAATACAATATCCTATTTTATCTTTGATACATTTTTATTTCTCTTATCAATGTGTCTATGGCCTCAATGTAACCATAACTGTCTGTTGCATCTTTTCTTACTTGAATATATTGCTTATTTTTCATTTTTTGTTTTAATTCATGAGCCTTTTTTATCGCTATTTTTATTTCCATAACTAGATTTATCCTCCTTAGTTTTTGGAATATTAGTATATAATTGTTTTTCCATAAAATTTTCCCAATTAGGTGTATCTGTAAAAGTTACTTCAAAGTAAATATTATTATTTTGATATCCTAATACTGCTTGATAACCACTTAATACTCTCCACTTTTTCTTTTGCGCATCCCATATTGGTTTGCCTAATAATAATAATATTTGTACCCAACCTAATTTTTCATTATCTATTTCTTGACTTTCATTGTTGTCAATTTTTTTAGGAATTTTATTTTGTTTTGTCTCATCTTCTTTTTTCTTTGGCATTTATATACCTCCTATATATTATATTCAATAGTTTTAAGCTGTTCTTTAGTCCATATTGTTTCAATATTTTTATTTCCCAATATATTCCCATTAGATAATCTTATTTCTTTTCTTCCATCATTATAAGCAATAATATCAAATACTGGGAAATAATTTACATAGTCATATAGCTCTATTAAATCTATTATGTTTTTAGAATGCTTTATTATATATGGTTTATTTATATATACTTCATCAATTATATTCTTATCTGGTATTTTTCCAGAGAATACATACCATTTTAAACTTTTATCTATATTGTCTAATTCAATTCTCTTTAATTTTCCTATAATTCCATCATTAGTTCTAATATATTCTCCAACTTCTATTTCACTCATCTCTTCACCTCTTTCTGTTTTCTTCTTTTTCTATTAAATATTCAATTTGTGCCTTATCTGTTTCGCTATCTTTATAAAAGAATATTGCCATAAATGCAATAAATAATATATATAGAAATCCTAGAATAAATGGAGAATATAAAATTAACAAAACTATATCGTTATTACTCATCTTCTATAATTCTCCTTTTACATTTGATCTAGCATTGACTATATCCGGTTTATTTATAAAGAAATCTTCATAAAGTATTTTGATTCCATAGGCTTCTGCAACTTGTCTTTCAATTATGCAACCTCTTGCTTCTCTCCAACCATCCATCATAAATAATGCGTCTGCTTTTGACATTTCTTGTATTGATTTCCCCAAATAATAAACTCCAGCTTTATAATCTTCTGGTGCTTCTTCAGTGAAAATCGTATCAATTACTTCTATGTGCATATTATTAAGTTTTTCTATTATAACTTTTCTTTCTGCTATGATATCTTCTTCTGATCTATTTCTCATAGGCTGACTAATCATTACTTTCATATTTTTTTGCCTCCCTCTTTGATAAAATTAATTTCAATATATCTAATAATTCGAGCCATTCTTTTTTATCGCAATCCCATCCATAGTTATTGCATTGTTCTATGTCTCTAATCATTACTTTTAAATCCTTTGTTGTTAATAAATGTGTATTTCCTCCAATGACTTCACAGGTCCATTGTACTATATATGTTTGTCTACCTAATGCATATCTTTCTGCACTTAACAGCATCATACTTATATCTTCTATTTTACCATTGAAATCCATTTCTACAATGTTTCTATTATCTTCCTTCTCAGGACCATCCAGTAAGTTTATAAATTCTTCTGATAATACTTCTTTATAAGATAGTCCTGATGTTTTAGATTTTTTCTTTGCATTTTCAACGATTTCTTTTGCTTTTTCGGGTTTTGCTATGGAATATATCTTGGCAATATACACATTAACTTCAGTCATTTCTTTTTCTTCTCGCATAATTTTTTCCTTTCAATTTTTATATTTTCTTTCATTACATCAAGTTCTTTTATTTTTGGATTAACATATAGGCATATATCATAAGAATCGTTTTCTTTGTCACATTGTAAATTAAAACAAATATTCCTTTTATCCTTATACTTTTCATAAAACTTTCTAATTTTTTTATGTATTTTTTTACAATCTCTTTCAATACTCATATTATAATAACCTTCCTAAATATTTATTTTCATATTCTTGTTTTAGTTGAGCAGCTGTTTTTTCTAATGATTCATTCACATTAATATTTAATCGATTATTTATTTGTTTTACTATTTCATCTAAATTTATTGGTACTTTTGTATTTGCATTAATACCAATTAGAGCCATATTTTCTTTTTTTTCTATATCTGCTAATTCTTCACAAATAATATTTCTTGCTTTTGCTTGTCCTAAAATTTCTAAATACATTTCTTGGTATTCTCCTGTAAAGTATTCTTCTTCAAACCATCCCAAGTCCATCGTAACACCATAATTATAAAATCCTTTATTGGTCCATTTTTCTAATAAATACCAACATCTTTTGTAATTTATAAATTCCGATAGCATTTTAATTATCGTTCTTGGTGTTATTCCTCTATTATTATGGTTTTGAACATTTTGAATTGTACAGTACTTTATACAAGTTCTAAAGAATGATTTTTCATCTTCTTTCATTCTTGCACCACCTCAAAACTATTTTCTTCAAATTGCTCGTGTGTTAATATTCTTAATAATTTAACTTCTTTATTCCTTATGTTTTCCTTTATATCAGAATAACTAAATGTAGTTGTATCTTTCTTAATACCTATATAAAAAATATCGCCATCTTCTTCAATTTCTAGCACATCTCCTGGTTCTATTAAATCAAGTATGTCTGTACTATGCTTTTTTATTTCCTCTAAATATGCACTGGCCATTGTAGTATCACATACAAAATATGTTGATTCCATTTTCTCATCTGGTAATAGTATTTTTTTTACAATTCCTATATTCCCATCTTCATTTCTAATATAATCATTTATGTTAATACTATCTTCATTTGGGCATCCATATGTACCATTTATTTTTTGAACTATATTGCATAAATCATTTTTATTTGATTTATTTACACATCTATTGCAATTATTTTTCATAAATTCTTTATCATTCATCATAAGTCATCCTCCTATTTTTTTACACATATTTTTTTCTTTATCCCATGCAGCACATTGCTCTTTGTAGCAATTTTCAAATTGTTGTGTTTCTATTAATAAGTGGTATTCTCCTCTTACTATGTTGTCTTCATCAAATATCGGTTTCCTTATATTATGTTGCATAATATTGTATCTTTCTGGACATTTCATAGAATTATTGCTCCTCTTCGATTTCCTTTATAATTGTTTCAATTACTTGTTGAACACCTAATGGTGTATATGGTATTTTCTCATTGCAAAATTGCTCTGCAATTACTTCTGCATCATTTCTCTGCATTCCACAACCCATTAATAGTTTTTTAAATCTTTTTCTAGTAATTCGTTCTAATCCAGTCATTTTTAGTATTTGTCTTGCTCTGTCCTTTGGCAATTCAATCGTCATAGATGTTTCTCCTTCTGTTATACATTTTGCTGCATACTCCATTGCATTTACAGCATCATCGTTGTTCTCTTCTTTCGATTCATATGTACATAATTCTTTAATATCTCCATCTTGATCTTCAAAAAAAATTTTTCCAGGTAATATTCCTTGCATATTTTCTGTTGGCACATTATTCCCTCCTTCCTTATTCAATCTCAAATAATATCTCTGCAAAAACAATTTCATTTGTCCTTTTATCATAATACTCTCTAACTACCATTAATAATGGAACTTGATTTTTGCTTTTAAAAGATATAGATATTCTTGTTTTTTCAAATTTTGATTTTTTATTCTTCTTTCTGTATATATGTACTTTCATTCTTCATCATCCTTTGCTACTTGTAATAAACACATAATTCCAACACCAATAATTGCTCCTATTAATAGTCCTGCTATAAACATAATCATTTGCAACACCTACTTTCCATATATGTTATACATATATATTGTTTCTCTTAATGAATCTAACTCTACATATTGTTCGTTTATCTTGTTTTCTTTTTCTTCTACTAACTTATTTAAATCATTAATTTTTGCTTGCGCTTCTATATTCATAGTAAAACATCCTACTATAAAACCTATCAAAAATGGTATTATAATTACTATTACAGCTTTTATTTTTTCATTTCGATTGTATATTTCTTTATCATAAAATTTCATTCGTACTTCACTACCTTTCTATAAATTTTTTTCCATTACACCACATATAGTCCTCAGTCGGACAAAATTCGTCATATACATATGCAAATTCTTCATGTTCATCGCAATACATATCTCCATTTTCTGCATACATACAATTTGCACATTGTTCGCAAGTTACATTTCTTTTATTTTTAAATCTCTTTCTTTGTACTGGCTTTCCCATAAACTCTCCTTTCTTGCTTTTTTATTATCCAAGCTGTTCATTAAACTGAACAGCTTATTTTTTTTGCTTTTAGTATAGTTCAATATCACTAATACCAATAAAATCCAAAACCTTCAAATAACAATCTTTACATAGTCTTGTAAGTTTTTTATTAGTGTATGTATCCGCTTTTTTTAACAAAACCATGTGCCTTTGTGGTAATTTCTGTCCGGCACATTGGGCATATATCATAATATCTATCTTCACTTTTCCAACTATTATAATTTCCCATTCTTACTCCTCTATATCACTTACTCCTAAATAGTCCAACATATCAGTATAGCAATCTTTACACATATTACATAGTTTTCGTGGAGAGTTTCCATTTTTAGCAACAGAAATAGTAATTCTATCTAATGTAAAATTCCCACATCTTACACAAAACTTTTGATTGCTACTTTGAACCTTAAATAAAAATTGTTCAAATTCTTGTTTTGACATATTTTTTATATCTTCAAACTTCATTATTCATTATCCTCCCAAAGCCTCACAGCTACTTTAACACCTGATTGCTCTTTTTTTCTAGGTTTTCTTCCTGTTCTAATTCCTGTGTCTGCTCTTTTTTTATTTGCTGGTGTTGCCCAAAAATAAACAGTTTCTTTTTTTACATTAAAGTGTTTCATAACTTCTTCAATAGTACCCACAAATATTTCTTTTTCTCCTTTATATATTGAATATTCTCTTATCTTTGACATATCACACCTCTATTTTTTATATATTTATTGTCTTATGTATGGCCTATCTACATATAAACTTACTGGTGGTTGTATATTTCCCATTACTGATAAATAAATTTTTCCTGTTCTCATAAACTCTTCTTTCTCTTTATCAGTCATCTCCCAGCAAGATACAATATGTTTATCTGTTTTTAATGCTGGTAAATCGCCACAGCCAGGTGCAGTAAATATACAATTCATATCTTCAAATTTTACTGGATTCATAGTTTTCTCCTTTCTACTTAATATTTTCCTGTATCATTACCAAAGTTTTCTTCTGTTTTCTTTATCCATTCTTTCATTGCTTTTACAATATCTTGTCTATTAGCATTAGAAACATACATCATTTCGTTATCTTTTCCTTCTCCAAAATTAAATGCTAATACTACGAACCCGTAACCATTTGGTAGTTCCTCATCTACTTTTTTCGCAATTTTTTGCATTTTACTTTTTACAAATTCATTCATTGGATTCATTTCCTATTCCTCCTTTATTTTTAAATTATATTTATCTTCAAAAAACTTCTTTTTTGCTATATACTCTTTTGTTTTAAATCCTTTTGTGTCAATTATCTCTGATGTTCCATCATTGTAAAACACTATAAAATCAGCTTTATATTTTAGTCCTGGTGCTAGTATAAACACAGGCTGCAAACAAAAACCTCTGATGTCTCCGCATTGCAGCCTTAACTTTAAATCACAGTAATAGTCCGCTTCTTTCTTGCTATCAAATGTTTGTCCATCTACAGTTGTTTTTACTGCGCCATATTTACTTCGTTTTCCTTTGTTTTTCTGATATTCCTTGTATTGATCTATACTCCAATGTTCTTGATTGTTCATTTTTTATTTCCTTTTCTAATATTTTTTCAATAAATTTCAGCCATTCCTCAGTTTCCTCTTTAATCCATACCTCACTTGGAGTGCTTGGAATAAATAATTTCATATTTTCAATTCTATCTTTTGTAATTAGTATTGCTTTTTGTATATTCATACTCATACTAAATTACTCCTTTTTTTTCTTTGCGCATTTTAAGTCTTTTATTATTCTTGGTGTATATTGTCTATTTTCTTGATTACTTTTCAATGTTTCAATATTCTTTATTGTTGTATCTGTTTCTGCACAGATGCCTTTTGTTATAAATTTACTTGCATAAGGTTTTATTGTATTTATTAAATCTAATTTATCCTTTATACATCTTCTTTCTTTTAGCACAGTTTCTAATTTCTTATATGTACTCATTATTTCTATTGCATTTAGTTTACTTAATTCAATTTCATGTAAAAGGTCATCTCTTTCTCCTTCTTTGTTATATAACTCTGTATTTAATTTCTTTTCTGTTTCATCTATGTTATAAAAAAATTCCTTTATGTTTTTTAATAAATCTAATGCTTGTTGCATATTCTCTATTACCATAATTTTTCCGCCTTTCCTTTGTATCTTTTTTATAGGTTGTGTTTGTTTCTAAAAATTCAATAATTTAAATCCGTTTTAAATTATGTTTACTAATTACATACTTATATGCATTCCTGTTCTATCCTTGTATAGATTGCATGTTTCAAATAATCCCATTTGCTTTCCTGTCAATAAACAATGCGGAAATTCACAATTTAAAGTTGGAACGCACCATTCACAATTTTCACAAATTTTTAATTTTCTTGAAATTAATTCATCTTCTCTAATAAAAGCCATATCAGTAGTCCTCCATTTCATAAATAGTATCCGTATCATATTGTCCACTTAATTCTGTTTGATCTAATGCAGATAAAATACATTTTTTAAAATATGATTTTGGTATTTGTATCCTATTTTTAGTATTAGCAATAGCAAAATTCTTTAAGGCATAACTTAGTTTCTTTGAATTAATTTCCTGTATTTTTTCTCTAGTATCTGGGTTCATATACATTTCCTTTAAAATTTCAGTCATTTCAATAGCTAATTCTGGAGAAAAAATGTACATTTCACAATTGTTTATAAGTCGTTCAAATTCCATCTTTTCAGTCTCATCCATCATATTAGTTAAAGTTTTATTTTCTTTTTCTGGTTTGTGATTAGATGGATAGATAGATCTTATATCTTTTATTTTAATTTTTATTTTAGATTTAGATTTAGATTTTATTTTGCCATTTTTTGCTATACTTTTGCCATAATTTTTATAGCATTTGCCATTATATGTTATAGCATTTGCTATACGTTTGTTATTTTTTGCTATTTTTTTTGAATTATTTACTTCTATTTTTCCCCATCTACCTTGTGCTCCTCTTTGTCCCGCTTTTTTTCTTTTTGCACTCACTTCTTCCATTTTTGTCATGCGTTTTAGTAAACTTTCTGACCAAAAATATTTACCATCAGTATTAAACAATCCATTTCCATCTTTTGTTTCTTTATATTCATTAATACAATCTCTTATATATTCTTCAATATCTATACTTGTATTTGATTGTATCTTTATAGATCTATATGTGTTTTTTTCAAGAGGTAATTTATAGGATTCTGTGTTTCTTAATATTTCAATAATTATCCAAAACAATCCATATCCGTTCTACACCATAATCACATCTCATTGCTGCAATTTTAATATCTGTAAAGGCATTCGCATCATGACTAAAATATACCGTATTTTTTCCCATATCATTACCTCGCTCCTCTCTTTTGTAGTAAAGTATCCATTGATAATTGTTGATTTTTATATACATTTTCTAAATATTTTTTTTCGCATACAGGCCCAAAACCTTTTTGAATGCTTCTCCAGGTTTTTAATTCTTTTCCACAAAGTCTACAATTAAATGATTTATCTTGTATGTCAGGGCATTTTTTTAATGCTTTTATGGCCAAACTAATTGCTTTTATATCCTTTAAATAAATTTCATCCGATTCATCGTTTTGGATAAAACTAAGCCTGTCCCTTTTTAATTCTTCTAATTGTGCTATTGCTTTTATACTATTCATATAAACCTCCATCAAAATGGATATAATTTTAATTCTAGATTGAGTCCCGGTTTTGCTATTGTTGTTTTTATTTTTGTTGCTTCATATACTTCATTTTGCATTATATCTTGATTAGAATTTGTATCAGATAAATGACATAGTACAATATTTTTCGCATAACTTAAGTCATTAGATTTTAAGAATTTTATTACATTTTCTAAACTAAAATGGCTTTCCAATAATCTTGAATATCTAGTTTTATTTATTACTCCATTTTTTGCATTTTCTTTTGCAATTCTTTTATTGTAATTACATTCTAATAATAAGTAATTTAGTTTATTAAATTTATATTTGATATAATATGTATCTGTCGCATATATAAGTTTTTCGCCAGTCAGTTTATATTGAATTAAAAATCCCAATGGTTCGGCAGCATCATGTTGTGTATCAAATGGAAGTATAATAAAATTTCCAACTTCAAATTGCTGAAGCGCTTTTATAATTTTAAATCTATGCCCTACTAAATTTTGCTTTTTAAAGGTTCCTGCAGATGCATATATATTTATTCCATATAAAGCAAAATTAGAGGCATATTTTAAATGATCCATATGTTCATGTGTTACCAAAACTCCTTCAATACCATTAAAATTAAAATTCAATTCTTTTTGGACAATTTTAAAATTAACACCTGCATCTAATATTAATTTTTCATTGTT
>CALXJZ010000005.1 GCA_944388745.1 uncultured Clostridia bacterium | reverse complement strand
TCACGTTCTTTTTTAGAAAGAGAATTAAGATTATCTTTGTAGAAAGAGCAATCTAAACTAGTACATTTCCAAATATAGAAACAAGAGCGTTCTTTCATACGAGAAAGGGCACGACCACAGTGAGGACATTTAAATTGGACTTGTTTGGAGAACCTAGACTTATGATTAAATCTAGATTTACAGACTTTGCATTGGAAACTACCACGACCACCAGTATTATCATAAATATATTCAGCAGGAGCATTACAACAAGGACAGCGTAAGTTTTCAGGAACAGAATTTTTAGAGTTTTCATGACGTTTAACAGGCTTAAGGACTTTACCAGTATTTTGAAGATATTCAGATAAGAGTTGTGTATAATCAAACTTCTTAACTTCTTTAATAACAGGCATTTGGTCAATAACAATTCGATGATAAGGAACTTTATCACAAGATTGAGAAGAATCATATTTAAGAGGTTTAGAAGTAGCAAGAAGAAATAAAATAGAAATAATTTTCTGTTGTACTTGTAAAAGTACTAATAAATTTGATATAATATTATACATAACTTGATATCACTTCCTTTATAAAATTTGTTTTTAGCAAATCAATTTTATAATAAAAAGGGGGGAATATCAAGTTTTAATAATTTATATAGAAAAACAAGGGTTGTAGAAGTTTTAACAGAAAAACTTTTTACAAAACCCAAATAATTAAGGGGAGAAATAGATGGAAACAACGTTTTTTCATGATACAAGGTTTATATATGATGGAAAAGATTATTATACAAGAGGTCCATTAAATCAAGAAAAATTTAATGAATATAGTAAATATTTTGGGAATATTACAGTTGTTAGCAGACAAGAGGATTCAAAAGGTAAAAATAAAGTATTTACTATTTCAAAAAACATAATAAAAGGAATAAATTTTATACCTGTCAATTCAAACTATAAAGGAATGATAAGAAAAGTTAAAGAGCAAGTAAAGAGTACAGAGTTTGCTATTGTTCGACTACCAAGCTTTATAGGAATTACAGCATTACATTATTTAAAAAAATATAATAAAAAGTATATGATAGAAATGGTAGGGTGTGCATTTGATGCTCTTTGGAATTACGGAAATATACAAGGAAAAATAATAGCTCCTATAATGTATATTTTAAATAGATATTATATAAAAAATGCAGAAAATGTATTATATGTATCTAATGAATTTCTGCAAAAGAGATATCCAAATAAAAAAAATAGTATAGGATGTTCAGATGTTAATATAGACACAATATCAGAAGAAATTTTAGAAAAACGTATAGAAAAAATAGAAAATAAGAAAAAAAATGACATAATAAAAATTGGACTAATAGGTTCGCTCAATATAAAATATAAGGGGCATGAAATTGCAATTAAAGCAATATCAAAATTAAAGGACAAATATAAGTTAGAGTTGCATTTTTTAGGAGCAGGAGATAAAGAAAACTGGTTAAATATTATAAAAAAGTATGGAGTAAGTAATAACATCTATTTTGATGGAACTTTGCCAAGTGGACAAGAAGTATATAATTGGATGGATAAACTAGATATTTATATCATACCAAGCTTACAAGAAGGCATGCCAAGGGCACTAATAGAAGCTATGAGCCGAGCTTGCCCTTGCATTGGGAGTAATGTAGGAGGAATTCCGGAATTAATAGAAAATGAATGTATCATTCAAAAAAAAAATGAGAAAGAATTAGAATATAAAATAATTGAATTAATCGAAGATAAAGATAAAATGAAAAATATAGCTAAAAGAAATTTTTATAAAAGTCAAGAATATGAAAAAAATAAATTGGAAGAAAAAAGGGATAAATTTAGAAAGGAAGTACTAGATGAAGGAAAAAAAATTGATAGAGTAATTCATGTAGTAAAAATAATGAATCATGGTGGTGCTGAAACTATGATTATGAATTTATACAGAAATATCGATAGAAATAAAATACAATTTGATTTTTTATGTATGGAAGATAAGATTGGAGAATATGATAAAGAAATAAAAGAATTAGGTGGGAAAATATATAGAGTACCTTCTCCAGAAAAAGGAAGACTAAATAATTTAAAAACAATTTATAAAACTTTGAAAAATATAGGAAATTATAGAGCTATACATAGTCATATATCATATTATTCAGGATATGTGAATTTAGTGGCATTTTTAGCAAATATAAAATTAAGAATAGTACATTCACATACAACTAATGATTTAAGAAAACAAACATTAATAAGAAGATTATATAATAATTTTAGCAAAATTTTAATAAAACTTTTTTCAAATGTAAAAATAGCTTGTGGTGAAAAGGCTGGAAAATATTTATTTGGCAATTCAAAATTCATTATAATAAAAAATGGAATAGATTTAGAAAAATATTTTTCAGTATCAAACCAAGAAACAAGTAAATTGAAAATAGAATTAGGGATAAATTTAGAAGATTTTGTTATAGGTCATGTAGGAAGATTTGAAGAAGTAAAAAATCAAAAATATTTTATAAAACTCGCTAAGACATTAAAGGAAAAAAACAGCAGATTTAAAATTGTTTTAGTTGGGAATGGAAGCAAGTTGGAGGAAATAAGAGAAAAAATAAAGCAAGAAAATTTAGAAAAGTATTTTTCCATGCCAGGTGTAAGAGAAGATATACAAATATTTATGAATATGTTTGATATATTTGTATTACCTTCCTTATATGAGGGATTTCCACTTGTAGTTGTAGAAGCTTTAGCAGGCCAAAATAAATGTTATTTATCAGATACTATATCAAAAGAAACAAATATTATATCTGGAATGGTAGATTTTTTTAGCTTAAATGATACAATTGATATTTTAGCCAAAAAGATATTGACAGAAAATAAAAAAAAGGACAAAATAGAAATAGAAAGAGAACTTATCAATAAAGGATATTCTATAAAAGAATCAGCAAAAAATCTGATGGAGATATATTTAAAATAGAAAGAAAGGAAAATGGTATAAAAGAAATATCATACTAATGAGAAATGAGTATATTTGTAACATGTTTATTTATTTTAGTTCCATTTTTAACTATTCCACTTATATTTTTAGGAATGGTTGTAGATAAAAAAAATGGGGGAATATATGCTTTTTTATTAGCTTTGTCATTTGCAATATTAGCATATAATTTTAAGCCAAATGAATTACAAGATTTGTATAAATATTATTATTTAATGGAAAATCAATATTCTGTGATACCTTTTTCAGGATATTCAACAATAATGTTTAATAACAATAAATTTTTGTTTACTTTTATATGTTATATTATATCTAAAATTGGAAATTATAGTTTATTGCAGTTTTTTATAGTTTTAATAACATATTTTATAGTATTTTATACTATATTAGATTATGCAAAAATAAAGAAAATAAGTACATATAAAGCAATATTTATGATAATAATATTTATAGGGGTATTTTACTTTATAAATTTCTTTAGTGGATTAGCGCAATTTTTTGGGATTGCAATTGGATTCCTATCTTTTTATTTAGAGTATATAAAAGGAAAAAAAGAAATTCGATATAAACTATTATATTTATTACCATTATTTATACATGCATCATTAATAGTAATTCCAATACTTAGATTATTAATGAGTTTTGACTTTAGAAAAATAAAGAAATATATATATATTGTATTAGTAATATTAATAATATATCCAAGTACTATATTTATATTAATAAAAATATTTCAAAATAATATTTTTATGGCTAATTTGTTATCAAAAGCTAATATGTATTTGATAGATAATTTTAAAACTTGGAATTTTAATTATGGTAAATTTGCCATGATATTAACTGTATTTTATTGTATTGTATATTTTATCACAGCAAAACAAATGAGAAAAAATATAGAAGATAAATTTTGTGATGTAATACAAATTATTTTACTTACATTATTGGCCTTTATACAATATTTTGATATATTTACAAGATTTTCAAATCTTGCAATATTGTTTATGAATATATACGTATTACAATATTTAGATTTAAACAAAAAAACAAGTATAACTATTTATTTAGGTCTTATAATATTATTTGTTATAGGAATGACAATTAATATAGAAGTCTTTTTACAGAATGATTTTAATAATATATTTGCAAATATAGGAATGAATATGTTTTACCATCTGCAGTAACAGGAGACTAACTATATGAATGTCAAGTCTTTTTATGAAAAAAATTAAATTTTTTTTAAATTAATTAGTACATTGAAAATTGCATGACAAATAAGCGTTTTTAAATAACGCATCTAGCATTATGTAAAATACAAACTAAGCAACATTTGATAAGTGTTGAGATTGATATGTTTTACCTGTTTTTAGCAAATAAAATATAACTCTAATTAATAAACATCTGTGGCTAGAGCCGCCAAAGGAAATCGTCAAGCGATAGATAAAGTCACTAGTCCACAGAGTCTATATAAACATTATAACAAAAAAATATTGAATAAAAAATTTAAAAGAAAGGATATGTATAATGTTTTTCTATATATTCATTATACGAGGATAAATAAATGGATAAATTTTTAACTATATGTACACCAACATATAATAGAAAACATATATTAGTAAATCTATATAAATCTTTAAAGAAGCAAACGGTTTTTGACTTTGAATGGCTTATTATAGATGATGGTTCTGAAGATGGAACAGAAGAGTTGGTAAATAGTTGGATTAAACTAGATAATCAGTTTGATATGTATTACTATAAATGTAATAATGGTGGAAAACATCGAGCAATAAATAAAGCATTAGATATTGCTAAAGGTAAAATGTTTTTTATTGTAGATTCAGATGACTATTTAACAGAAGATGCAGTAGAAAAGATTATTAAATATGAAAGTACATTACCAAAAGAGGAAAAATTTGCAGGAATTGCTTTTTCAAAAGGATTTGAAGATAAAACTTTAGTTGGAACTACTTTTAAGGGAGAATTTGTAGATGCAACATCTATAGAAAGAAGAAAATATAATATCTTAGGTGACAAGGCAGAAATATTTTATACATCAGTTTTAAAAGAAAACAAGTTTCCTGAATTTGAAGGAGAAAAATTCATAACAGAAGCTGTGGTGTGGAATAGGATAGCAAAAAAAGGATATAAAATTAGATGGTTTCAGGATATAATTTATATATGTGAGTATAGAGATGATGGACTAACAAAACTAGGTTATACAAAGTTTAAAGAAAGTCCAAAAGGTTTATTATTATACATAAAAGAAAGTATAGAGTATCTTAATTTGAATTTATTAGAAAGACTATCAAGATATTCTTATTATAGTAAAGCAGTATATGAAAACAAAAATATAAAAAAAGCATCAGAAGATTTAGGAATAAAAGAAACCACTTTAAAATTTGCAATTTTATTAAGAAAAATAGTAGAAAAGATAAAAAAATAGAGGTATAAATATGGAAAACGATTACTTGGTAACAGTTGCTATCGCATTATATAATGGAGAAAAATACATAGAAAGATGTATAAATTCAGTACTTAGACAAACATATAAAAATATAGAAATAATTGTGATAGATGATGGTTCAACAGATAATGGTGTAAAAATAATAAAAGAAATTACTGATAAAGTAAGAATTTATCATAAAGAAAATGGTGGATTAGGTTCTGCTAGAAATTATTCATTTGAAAAAGCTAGAGGAGAATTTGTTCTTTGCATTGATGTAGATGATTGGTTGGAAGAAAACGCAGTTGAAGAGTTAGTAAAGGCACAAAAAAAGTATAATAGCGATATTGTAAAAATGAATTATTATATAAATAAAACTATTAATAAAAATTATTATAAGGGTAATTTAGGCAAATATGCTAATAAATTAATAGAAGTTGAAAAAAATAGAGAAAATATTGTATATGATATAATTCTAGGAAATATTACTTCTTATACTTGGTCAATGTTTATTAGAAAAAGCAAAGTGAAAGAAGAATATTATTTTGAAAAGATACATCTTGAAGATAAAATATTCTTATTGAGGTTTATAAGTAATATAGATAAAATATATTTTTTAGATGAATGCTTATATCATTACTTTTTTAATGAAAATGGTTTAATGCATAAATATTCATATGAACATTATATGATGCAAAATATAGAAGTAAATAAAAAAATAAGAGAGATTATAGAGAAATATTATGATAAAAATAAAAAATTGTTAGGTGCTAATGATACATTGACATCATATGGAACAGAAAGAAATTTATTTAACATTTATCGTACAACCAATAAGGAAAATACAATAAAACAATATGAAAATATAAAAGAACAATGGAAGGAAATACAAAAGAATAGTAATTATGAATACTTAAAAGGAACGGTATTTGAAGATAGAAATATAAAAGCTATAAATTTGTGGAATTTAGGTGAATATGAAAAAGTATTCAAAATATATGATAAAGAGAAAATAAAATATAACATAAAAAATTATTTGAGAAAAATTAAATCATTTATAAAGTAGGTGAATATATGAAAATTGCTTTAGTATCTCCAATGATATTACCTGTACCATCAGTCAGAGGTGGAGCGGTAGAAATGTTAACTACATATCTAATCGATGAAAATGAAAAACAAAAAAAAATAGATATAGATTTATATACAATATATGATAAAAAACTACAAGAATTTTCATATAAGAGAACTAATATTATAAAGATAAAAACTAATATTGTAAAAAAAATAATACAAAAAGCTATAAGCTTTATATATCGTATTACGAATAAGAAAAAAAGTTTTAATATAGCATGGGAAGAAGTTGCTAGAAAGATTAGAAAAGAGAATTATGATTTAGTTGTTGTAGAAAATAATATGTTTCTATATAAATTAATTTCAAAAAAGACCAATAATAACCTTATATATCATATGCATAATGATTTTAATAATTTTGATAAAACAAAGCAAAATTATAAGTTTATAGCAAATAGTGCAAAAGAGATTATAACTGTAAGTGAGTATATAAAAAATAGACTAAAAAGTGTTGATAATTTTGATAGAATTAAGGTACTACCAAATGCAATTGATGACAAATTGTTCACGAAAACAAATTTTAAAAATTTGAGAGAAAAGTATTGTATAGATAAAAATGATATTGTTATAGGTTATGCTGGTAGAATAACAGAAGAAAAGGGAATTTTAGAATTAGTACAAGCATTTAAGAAACTTAGTAATATAAATAAAAAAATAAAATTACTAATTGTAGGTTCACAATGGTATGGAAATTTGAAAAAAGATGAATACATAAGTAAGATAAATTCTGAAATGAATGAAATAAAAGATAAAGTTATTTTCACAGGTTACATAGATTTAAAAGATATGCCTTTAGTATATAATACTATGGATATTGTAGTAATACCATCTTTATGTAATGAAGCATTTGGGTGTGTTGCAATTGAAGCAATGGCAATGGGAAAACCTATTATTGCATCAAAAGTGGGTGGACTAACTGAAATAGTAAAAGACCAATTTGGATTTACTATTCAAACTGATTGTAATTTTGTAGAGAAATTATATAGTAAAATAAAATATTTAGTAGAAAATGATAGTTTGAGAAATAAATATGGAAAAAAAGCAAATGAAGAATTTGAAAAAAATAAAAATTATCATAAAGAACAATATTATAACAATTTTTTAGAAATTATAAAATTAGATAAATAAGGAGAGTTTTTTATGTTTGAAAATAAAATAACAATTGTAACTGCATTTTTATCTATTAATAGAGAAGAATGGAAAGGATTTGAGCGTTCTAATAATAAATATTTAGAAAATTTTAAATTTTGGGCTAGAATAAAAAATGATATGGTAGTTTATACAACACAGGAATTTTATGAAGATATAAAAAATATAAGAAAAGAGTTTAATAGGAAAAATACTGAAATAATTATAATAGATGATTTTAGAAAAATTGATGAAGAATTATATAAAAGTATGGATAAAATAGCAAAAAATAAAATATCTAGAGAATTTCGTTTATCACAAAACAATCCAGAAGTATGGAATACAGATTATGATTATATCATGTTATTAAAAGAATGGTGTGTACAAGATGCTGTAAAAAATGGGTATGCAAAAGGGATGATTGCTTGGATAGATTTTGGATATAATCATGGAGGAGCATATTATAAAAAACCAGAAGAATTTGATTTTGAATGGAAATATAATTTTTCAGAAAAGATACACCTATTTCAAATTAATGAATTTGATGATTTACCTATATTTGAAATTTGTAGAAGAATGAATTCTTATATTATAGGAGGGGTGATAGTTGCACCAGATAATTTATGGAATGAGTTATGGAATCTAGTAAGAGAAAATATGTTATGTTTAAATAAATGTGGACTTATAGATGATGATCAAACGATTCTATTAATGTCATATTATCAAAAGCCCGAACTATTTGAACTACATTCTACAAAATGGTTCTCAACAATACAAGATTTTAGCAATGTGAAATTTTCCGTTAAAGAACCAAATGAACATAAAAAAGTAGGATTTATGGAAAATAAAAAAAGTAGATTTTATTATAAGAAAAAGATTATAAAATATTTATATAAGTGGTATAAAATACTAAAAAATGAAGAAATGAAAGGTTGATAAGAGTGCGTTTAGAAAATTCAATCAAAAATGTAAAATACAATATGATATCACAAGTACTAATGATTATTATATCTTTTATAAGTAGAACTATTTTTATAAAAATACTAGGAGAATCATATTTAGGAGTTAGTGGTCTTTTTTCTAATATTCTAACGATATTATCTTTAGCAGATATGGGAATTGGAACAGTTTTGGTATATAGTATGTATAAACCATTAGCAAAAAATGATAGAACAAAAATGAAACAGTTGATGAATACATATAAAAAAGTTTATTACTGTATTGCAGGTATAATATTATTAACAGGACTATGTATAATGCCATTTGTACAATATTTAATAAAAGAAGTACCAGAAAATATTAGCCATTTAAATTTTATATTTTTCTTATATTTATTAAATACAGTAGTATCATATTTATGTATTTACAAAATTTCTATAATAACAGCTGATCAAAAAAATTATATTGTAACAATAAGAAAACAAATAGCTACTATTATAGCAAATATATTAATGGCAATAGCCTTAATTATAACACATAATTTTATAATATATTTAATAATACAAATATTTGGCTCTATAATGACAAATATATATTTATCTAAAGTAGCAGAAAAAAAGTATTCATTTATTAAAGAAACAAAAGGATATGAATTAGAAAAAGAAGAGAAAAAAGAACTTAAAAAGAATGTATTTGCTATGATATTCCATAAAATAGGTGGAGTTGTAGTTAGTGGGACAGATAATATAATAATGTCTGTAATGATTGGCATTGAATATGTTGGTATATATTCAAATTATTTATTAATTATTAATACTGTAAAGACATTTGTGTCACAAATATTTCAATCTATAACAGCATCAATTGGTAATCTCACAGTAGAAGATAATAAAGAACATACATATAATATTTTTAAAAAAATATTTTTTGCAAATTTTTGGATAGTAGGATTTTGTGCAATTTGTTTGATTGGTTTATTAAACCCTTTTATCACTATTTGGGTAGGTGAATCACTTACATTTCCCATCTTAGTAGTTGGAATGATAGTGTTAGTATTTTTTGTTGATGGAATGAGACAAACTGTGTTAGCTTATAAGGATGCAATGGGATTATTTTGGTATGACAGATATAAACCAATTTTTGAAGGAGTAATAAATTTAGTAGTTTCAGTAATATGTGCATATAAATTTGGAATTATAGGAATCTTTATAGGTACATTTGTATCTATGACATTTGTGTGTCTTTCAGTAGAATCATATGTAGTATATAAATATGGATTTAAAAGAAAATGGAAAGAATACTTTCAAATGCTTTTTAAATATATTTCTATTGACATAATTGCATTAATTATTACTTTTGGATGTAACAATTTTATAACACAAACAGGAATAATAGGATTTATTTTACAATGTATAAGTACAGCCATTATACCTAATATTATATTTATTATTTTTACATTTAGAACAGATGAATTCAAATATTTTTTTAACTTAATAAAAAATAAGATATTGAAAAAAGCAAATTAACAAGTAAAAGGGGGAAAAAAGTTGAGTGAGGTAGAAGAAATAGCAGAAAAAGAAATAGTTCATAATGATATTAAAGAAAAAAAAAGAAATATAGGATTGGATATATTAAGAATAATATCAATGATAATGATATTAGTATTACACTATTTAGGCAAGGGTTCATTACTAGGAGAAACAAATAATAGCACATTTTATTATATTTTATACTATTTTTTTGAAGCAATATCAATAATTGCTGTTAATTGTTATGTTTTGATAAGTGGATATTTTTTAGTAAATACTAAATTTAAGTGGAAAAAAGTATTACAATTATGGGGAGAAACTATCTTCTATTCAATAAGTATATATTTTTTAATTGTAGTTGTAGGCTTAAAAGAATTTGAGATAAAAGATGCTATAAAAAGTGCATTACCAATAATTACAAAACAATATTGGTTTGTAAACGTATATTTAATGATGTATATATTAAGTCCATTTTTAAATAAGTTAATAAATGTTTTAGAGAAAAAAGAATTTCAAAAGTTATTATTAATTTTAATAGTAGGATTTAGTATAATTAGTATTTTACCTAGTGAATATACATTGGATGCTTCAGGAGGATATGGTATTATTTGGTTTGTATGCTTGTATTTAATATCTGCATATATTAGATTATATGGAAGTCCATTAAAAATATCTTCGAAAAAGTATTTTATTATTTTCATTTTATGTGCATCACTTATAACACTAGAAATGTTAACATCAGATATGTTATGCAAATATATAGGAAGAACAAGTTTTGCAACTAAATTTTTACAATATAATAATATAATTGTTTTAATACAATCATTAGCATTATTTTTATGTTTAAAAGATTTAAATTTAAAAAATATAAAACTAACAAAAATAGTTACATTTTTAGCGCCACTAACTTTTGCTGTATACCTTATTCATGAGCAACCACAGTTAAAGACAGTTTTATATGACAAAATATTGCATACAGAAATTTGTTATCATAATCCATATGGAATATTTATTGTTATAGGAAGTGTGTTAGCTATATTTATAGTATGTATAGTAATTGAATGGATTAGAAAAAAAGTGGTAGAAATAATTAAAGAAAAAAATAAAAATTTAAATTTATGAAATGCTTGCAAAATTGTTAATTAAAATGTATACTATAAAAGTAAAATCAAAAGAAAAGAGAAAAAAGAGGAGGAAGTATGGAAGAATTAGATTTAAAAGAGTTGTTTGAAATATTTTGGAGTAAAAAGGTACAGATAATATTAATAGTATTAATATTTGCAGTAATAGGAATAATATATACAATGGGGTTTGTAACGCCAGTATATACATCATCAACAACATTAGTATTAGCAACAGCAAATAGAGAAAATCAAGGAACAACAAATACAACAAATTCAATAACAACAACAGATATAACATTAAACTCAAATTTAGTATCTACATATAGTGTATTAGTTAGAAGTAAAGATGTATTAGGACAAGTTATATCAAATCTTGGTATTGATATTTCATGGGAGAATCTAAAAAATAATGTGACTGTAAGTTCAGTAGAAGATACAGAAGTTTTAGAGATAGCAGTAACAAATGAAAATCCACAATATGCAACAGATATAGCAAATGAGATAGCAAAAGTGTTTTCAGATAAAGTAGCTGAAATATATAACATAAACAACGTACATATTGTTGACGAAGCAGAGACACCAACAGGACCATCTAATGTAAATCATACGAAAGATGTTATAATTTTTGCTTTTATAGGTGTAGTAGTAGCTGTAATATATGTATTAATTGCTAATATGTTAGATACAACTATAAAGACAGCAGATGATATAGAAAGATTATATAAATTACCAGTATTGGCATCTATACCAATCTATGGTGCAGATATGCAAAAGAAAAAGAAAAAAGGAGGAAGAAAATAATGAAAAAGGAATTAATAGCAGAATTAGATCCAAAATCTCCTATTTCAGAAGTATTTAGAACATTAAGAACAAACATACAATTTATGAATACAAAAGGAAAGCTAAAAACTATTTTAGTCACATCAACTTTTCCAGGTGAAGGAAAAAGTTGGGTTGCATCAAATTTAGCAGTTACTTTTGCACAAGCAGGAAAAAAAGTGGTGTTAATTGATGCAGATATGAGAAAAGGTAGACAATATAATATTTTTGGTATATCACCAATACCAGGACTTTCAAATTATCTGTCAGGAATTGATATAGATGATGAAGAAAGAGATATAACAGATATTGCTGACTATGTTCAAGATACAGAAGTTGATAATCTATTTGTTATGCCAGCAGGAAATATTCCACCAAACCCATCAGAATTATTAATTTCACCACAAATGGTAGATTTATTAGAACAATTGAAAGATTTATGTGATATAGTAATAATTGATGGAACACCAAATGAATTAGTAACAGATTCTTTAATTTTAACAAGATTAGTTGATTCAACAATTATAGTTACAGCAAGCAAGCAAACTAAGAAAGACAATCTAAGAAGAGCTATTCAAAATATACAAAATGTAGGTGGAAAAATTGCAGGAGTGGTAGTTAATAAAGTGCCAATAGCTGCTAAAAAATATGAACAATCATATTACTATGGTTCAACAGAAATGTCAAAGGCTAGAAGTGATATGAGAAAGGCAATGAAAAAGAATTTGTCATCTGATTTTAATAATTATGAAAAAAGAAATCGTAAAAATAATAATATGAATGTAGAAAATAGAAAATATGATAATAATTCTAATATAAATAAACAACAGCCTACAACAAATAATCAAATATTACATGGCAAAAATGTCGAAAAAGATGATTTAGAGAGAAGAATAGAAGTACATAATTCTAAAGAAGTATCATTTGAAAAGACTAATGAAATATTAAAACAAATTAATGAATATATAGATAACGAAAAAAGAAACTTAAATAACCAATAAAATAATTTATATAGAAATAAAAATACAAAGAGAAAACAATATATAATAAACAAAAGGAGAAGAAGCAAGATGATAGACTTTCATTCACATATATTACCAAATATTGATGATGGATCAAGAAGTATTGAAGAAACATTTAATTTAATTAAAGAAGCAAAAAATGTGGGGTTTGATGCAATTATTTCAACCTCACATTATATGGAAAATTATTATGAAACAGATACACCTGAAAGGGAAGTATGGGTTAATGCAATATATGAAAATCTACAAGCTAAAAATATAGATATAAGGCTATATTTAGGAAATGAGATATATTTATCAGAAAATATCATAAACTTATTAGAGAATGGAAAGGCATCAACAATTAATGATACAAGTTATGTATTATTTGAAATGCCATTAAATGCAGAACCTATGAATTTGTATGATTTAGTATATCAAATGTTACAATGTAAATTAGTACCAGTATTAGCACATCCAGAGAGATATTCATTTGTACAAAAAGACCCAGAATTAATATATGACTTAATTCAAAAAGGTGTATTAATGCAAGCAAATTATGGTAGTATTATAGGACAATATGGAGAAAAAGCAAAAATAATTGTGAAAAAGTTTTTTGAAAACAGAATGATACATTTTTTAGGTTCAGATGTGCATAGACAAAACACTATTTATCCTAGAATACCAGAGATATTATCAATATTAAATGATTTAATTGGTGAAGAAAAATTAGAAGAATTGACAAATACGAATCCAGCATTAGTGTTAAAAAATAAAAGAATAAATATAGATGAGCCTATACCTGTGGAATTATCTTTAAAAGAAAAAATCATTATGAATTTTAAAAAATAATACATAAAATCTATAATAAAGTAAATAATATTCTTATATACCGTAAAAAAATTACGGCAATTATTGACTTTATTATAGAGGAGATGTATAATATGCATATAAGGAGTGATTATATGTTAACTAAATTTTCAGTAACGAATTTTAGAAATTTTAAAGATAAGTTATTGATTGATTTTGAAGATAGACATAATTATGGATTTAATAAAAGAGCAACAAAAAATGGAATAATTAGTAAGAGCATTGTTTTTGGACATAATGGTTGTGGTAAAAGTAATTTGGGTTTCGCTTTATTTGATATTGTAATAACTCTAACAGATTTATATGCGGACCAGAGATTATATGATAAAAATAGTTTTTTAAACGCTGATAGCAATTTATCATATGCAGAATTTAATTATGAGTTTAAATTTGGAAATGAAATTGTGAAATATAATTATAGAAAATCTGAACCTAAAATATTGACATATGAGGAGTTATTTATTGATAATAAATTGATTTATAGTTTTAATTTTGAAACTAAGGAGGGCAAATTTGATAATTTAGCACTAATTGGTGCTGAGACATTAAATTTAGATAAAGATAATATTAATTTTGCTATTTTAAGATTTATAGCAAATAATACAATACAAAAAGAGGAATCAACTATAAAGTTATTATTAGATTTTGTATCACATATGTTATGGTTTAGATCTTTAGGTAGTAATTCTTTTATTGGAATGACAAATGAAATTGTAGGATTGAATGACTGGATTGTAAAAAATAATTTAATCGAAGAATTTGAACAATTTTTAAAAGAAACTGCAAGTTTGAATTTAAAATTAGATAATATTCAAGTTGGAAATAATAATATTTTATTAGAAAAACATAAATATAGGCAATTAATGTTTGATAAAATTGCATCATCAGGTACTATATCTTTGCAGTTATTCTTTTATTGGTATAAAAATTTTAATAATATTTCATTTTTATTTGTGGATGAATTTGATGCTTTTTACCATTTTGAGTTATCAAAAAATATTATAGAGCTTATTTTGCAATATGAAGATATGCAAGCAATGTTAACATCTCATAATACGTATTTGGCAAATAACAATTTACTAAGACCAGATTGTTACTTTATATTAAAAGATGGACAATTAAAAAGTTTTGCAGATAGTACAGACAGAGAATTAAGAGAAGGACACAATATTGAAAAAATGCTTAGAGAAGGAGAATTTGATGAGTAACATATTATTTATTACAGAAGGTCTAGTAGATGAAGTTAATTTTATAAATAATATCTATAATATTTGTTATAAGAACAAAAAATATAATATATATTCATATAAAACTACAATTCATACATTAGTATCAAAATTATTTGTAAATGATAAAATAGATGAAGATTTAGATATTAGATTGGCTTTAAAAGAAAATGAAACAGATTATGAAAAACGTGAGATACTGAGTAAACCGTATAGTGATATATTTTTAATATTTGATTTAGATCCACATCATGATAATGTAAAATTCAAAAAGATTAAAATGATGTTAGAAAATTTTAACGATTCAACAGATAAGGGAAAATTATATATTAATTATCCAATGCTGCAATCTTTCAAACATTTAAATAAAATGCCTGATAATACATTTAAAGATAGAAAAGTAATGTTGAAAGATATAGCAAAATACAAAAATATTTCATCAAAAGAAAGTGATTATGATGATTTAACTCAATATAATTATCCTATTCTAATAAGCATAGCAATACATCATTTGAAAAAATTCAATTATATTTTAAATGGAAAATATGAGATACCTAAAATAGATGACTTTTTAAGACTTAGCCATTCAAAACTTTATGATAAACAAATAAAGATGTTAAGTAAGTCAAACGAAATTTATGTTATAAATACCAGTATATTAAATATTATTGAATATCAACCTAATAAGATATTAAGTCAAGTAAAAAATCAGAAAGAAAGATTTTTTGTATAGATATTTTTAGTGAAAGGAAGTAAACGATTATGAGAAAATACTTTGGAACTGATGGAATTAGAAGAATTGCAAATACAGAATTAACACCTGAATTAGTATATAGAGTTGCTAAAGCAGGAGCATATGTATTGTCAAAACATACAGACCATACTCCAACGATTTTAATAGGTAGGGATACACGTATATCTGGAACACTAATTGAAAGTGCTATGGTAGCAGGATTTTTAAGTTATGGAGCAAATGTAAAACTTCTAGGAGTTATACCAACACCAGCAGTAGCGTATTTAACAAGAAAATTAAATGCAGATGCAAGTGTTGTAATTTCAGCATCACACAATACATATGAATTTAATGGAATTAAATATTTTAGTAATAAAGGTATGAAGATACCGGATTCTTTAGAAGAAGAAATAGAAGAGGTTATGGAATCTGGAAAATTAGAAGAATTAACAGCTGTTAATGATAAAATAGGAGTTTCAGAATATGCTCTTGATTTAATGGATGAATATGTATATTTCTTTAGAAAACATTTTGATGATGTAATTGAGCAAAACATGAAAAAGGATTTCATTGTAGGTCTGGACACAGCAAATGGCGCAACATCTGTTGTGGCTGAAAAAGTGTTTAAAGTTTTAGGAATACCATATAAGATTATTAATAATCATCCAGATGGAATAAATATTAATGATAATTGTGGTTCTACTCATCTAGATGGATTAAAGAAATTTGTTGTTGATAACAAACTAAGTTTAGGTATTGCCTATGATGGAGACGGAGACCGTTGTTTAGCTGTTGATGAAAATGGAAATGAAATTGATGGAGATAAACTATTAGCTATTATTTCTAATAGCTTAAGAAAAAAAGGCAAATTAAATAAGGATACTATAGTTGCAACAGTTATGAGTAATTTAGGATTAAACAAATATGCAAGGGATAATGGATTAGAATTGTTACAGACTAAAGTCGGTGATAGATATGTTTTAGAAGAAATGCTAAAAGATGGATTCAATCTAGGTGGAGAACAATCTGGCCATGTTATCTTATTAGATTATAACCCAACAGGAGATGGTATTTTAACTTCACTAATGTTAATACAAGCGATTTTAGAAGAGAACAAAAAAGCATCAGAATTAGGAAATATGGTTAAACCATATCCACAAGTACTAATAAATGCTAAAGTAAATGCAAATAAAAAATATGATTATGAAAAAGATGCAACAATAAAAGAAGCAATTGATAAATTAGAGAAAGAATTTGCTGGAAATGGAAGAGTTTTGATTAGACCATCAGGAACAGAACCTTTAGTTAGAGTTATGATTGAAGGAGAAGACCAAGAATATATTACAAAAAAAGCTAAAGAAATAGTTGATTTAATAGAAGAAAAATTAAAGTAAAAGTAAGCTATTCTAGCATAATAGCTATATGACCATTATTCTAAATTATATGTGTAATAATTTTGTAATACAAACGTAATATAAAATCAATTGATTAAATATAAAAAAAGTGATAATATAAATCCATAATAAACAGAAGAAAAATGGGGGAATTAATATGTTTATTTTTGATATTTCAAATCCATTAACATTAATTTTAATGTTAGCAGCGACAGTTTTATTAATATTTTTAGCACAGGAAGTAAAGAAAAGCTATGTAGCGGCTATAATGTTATTTGCATATTTAATAATTCTAATTGTACATGTAGCACAGATAGCAACTTTATCAGAAGAATTTAGATATATGATTACAACATTATCTAGATGTATTGCAATTGATTTTGTATTTGTTTTAATAACATTCTTTTCATATTTATGGGTTGATGACATTGAAGCAAGAGCAACTGGTAAAAAAAGCATAGACAATAGTCTAGATTGGTTTTGGAAAAAAGTTTAATTAAAACTTATAATTTATATTTCCTAAATGTGAAAAATATAATGCACAATCATAAAAAAACAAGTCAAGCATATATATAATATAGTAGATTTTAAAACAAAGGAGAAAAATTATGTTTAATGTTACTATATTAAAAATGCGTGATATAATAAAATACTTTATTGGCTTACTAACAACAATCATAGTAGTGATTGTTGTTAGTAAGTTTTTTTCTAAAGATGAAAAAAATAATAATGAGAATAAAATTGTAAATGAAGTAAAAAATGGGATAAGTATGTTATCAGAGCAAAGTTTTCTTGGATGTTTTGAGCAAGCAGTACCAGTAATGGCGAATGTAAATGAAGAATATAGTAAAGTAGCTAAAGAAGATGACCATAGTAGAGAAGATATATTACAAGGAGTATTAGAAACACAAATTAGTTCTATAAAAGGTATAGAAAAAATAGAAAATGTAAGCAATAGTGAAGAAGTTGCAAATGCACAAAATGTGTCTTCTGAAGAAACATCACAAAATATTCAAGATTCTATTGAAGAAACCCAAACTCAAAGTACGCGGAGTAGAAGAGGCAGGAGTAAAAACAGAAGTAATAACAAATAATCCAATAACAGAGTCATATAATGTAGAATATGGAAAAGTGAAAATAAAAAATGAAACAGATTATGAATTAACACAAGAGATGCTAACACCAGATATTACAATAGAAAATAAAAATATAATTCTATTTCATACACATAGTTGTGAAAGCTATACGTCAAGTGAGGTATATCCATATACACCAACCGGAAATTATAGAACAACAGATTTAAACTTCACAGTAACAAGAGTAGGAACAGAATTAGAAACTCAGTTAAAGCAATATAATTACAATGTTGTGCATAATACGGATTATCATGATTATCCAGCATATAATGGTTCTTATACACGTTCTTTAAAAACAGTACAAAATATCTTGCAAACTATGTCTGCAGATATTATAATAGATGTACATAGAGATGCAATTGGTTCTAGAAGTGATTATGCACCAACAGCAAAAATAGGAGATACAGATGAAGCAGCTCAACTTATGTTTGTTATTGGAACAAATGCAGGAGGACTATGGCATCCAAATTGGAATCAAAATTTAAAATTTGCAATTAAAATTCAAGAAAAGGCAGAAGAAATGTATCCAGGACTATTTAAACCAATAATGCTCACAAAATCAAGATATAATCAGCATACAGGAAAATATGCAAGTATAATAGAAGTTGGAGCAACTGGAAATACATTAGAACAATGTTTAACAAGTATGAAATATTTAGCTAAAGTAATGAATGAGGTAATACAATGATATATTTAAATAATAATAAAATAAATAAATTAAATTTAAATAAAGATAATACATATATAGTAATGGATTTTGATAAAACCATTACTTCTTATGATAGTTCAGATTCTTGGGATGCTGTTGCAAATCCAAAATTCGTAGAACAAGGAATAAGAAGTGATATGGATAAGCTATATAAAAAATATAGACCAATAGAAATAGATTATACTATTAGTAAAGAAGAAAAATTAAAACAGATGGAAATATGGTATTCTGAATGTATGGATTTGTATTATAAATATAATCTAACAAAAGAGCAAATCAAGAATTCAATACAGGCTAGTGAAATTAAGTTTAGAAAAGGTGCAAAGGAACTTTTAGTTTTAGCACATGAAAACAAAATACCAGTAATAATTTTATCAGCTGGTATAGGAAATTCAATTCAACAATTTTTAAAAGATAATAATTGCTTATTTAATGATACAATGTGTATAATAAGTAATTTTATAGAATTTGACGATAATGGAAAAGTAACAAAATTTGATGACTCAAAAATGATACATACATTAAATAAAACTATGAATGGACATTTACCAGAAGAATTTATTGGAAAAGTAAAGGACAAGCAGTATAAAATACTTATTGGAGATTTAATAGAAGATATAAAAATGGTAGATGAAAAAGAGGAGAATACAACTTTAAGGATAGGAATATTAACTAAAGAAATGGAAAGTGAGGAAAATCTAAAGTTATATAATGAAAGATTTGATGTAGTTTTAACTGAAGAAGAAGAATTGTCCATTAATAATATTTATAGAAAGGGGATTTTTTATGAAAAAAGTAGGTAATATTTTATGGGGGATAGTATTAATTGTATTAGGAATTATTATAGGTTTAAATGCAACAGGAATTACGCATATAAACATATTTTTTAGAGGCTGGTGGACACTTATTATAATAATACCAAGTATTATAGGACTAATAAAAAATGATAGCAAACTATGGAGTTTTATATGGTTGTGTATAGGAGTAGTATTATTGTTATCAGCACAGAATATTTTATCTTTTTCATTAATTAGTAAATTAATATTCCCATTCATATTAGTTGTAATTGGAGTATCATTAATATTTAAAAATGTAGCAGGAGAAAAAATAAAAGAAAAAGTAAAAAAAATAAATAATGAAAATTTAGAAAATGAAGAATATTGTGCAACTTTCAGTTCTCAAAATGCTGATTATTCAGGACAAGAATTTAAAGGTGCAAATTTAGATGCAGTATTTGGAAGTGTAAAATTAGATTTGTATAAAGCTATAATAAGCAAAGATCAAATAATAAATGCATCAGCAATATTTGGTGGGATAGATATAATAGTTCCAGAAGGAGTCAATATAAAAGTAAAATCAACACCAATATTTGGAGGAGTTAGTAATAAGTCAAAAAGAGAATATAAAGAGAATTTACCAACAATATATATTAATAGTTTTTGTATGTTTGGAGGTGTTGAAATAAAATGACAACATTTCAAAAAATTATCAAATATGGAGCAATAGCTTTTGGAATATATCTATGTGTGATAATAATTAGTGCAATAATTTTTACATTAACGGCAATTTTTGGAATAACTATAGGAATAAGTCAACTAGAAGAAAGCTGGAATAATAGCAATGATATTGTAAATTCTAATAGTAACGAGATTACTGAAAGTCAAAGTTACGACTATACAGATATAAAAAAATTAGATGTTGAACTAAGTCTTTGTAAATTTGATATAGTTGTTGATAATACATTAACTAACAACTTAAAAGTGGAAATAAGGAATAGTAGTAATAAAATTTATTCTGAGCAAAGTGGTAGTAATTTAAAAATAGAAGATGATACAATTACAAGTATGGACTTCTTTAAAAGCAGGAATATTGTACCAGAAATCATAATTAGTATACCAGATAACTATGAATTTGAGAGTGCAGATATAAAAGTAACTATAAATGAAAGTAATATAGAACAACTTTATGGAAAAAAGGTTAAAATAGAAACTGGTGGAGGAAGAGTTGTTATTAAAAACGTAGTTGCAGATGAATTAGATATTGAAGGTGGAGCAGGAGAAATTATTGTTGAAAATTCAAGGGCGGAAAGATTAGAGTTTGAAGCAGGTGTTGGAAATGCTGAAATAACAACAGAAGTTATGAATAGAGCTGATATTGATTCTGGTGTAGGAAAATTAGAATTAAATTTATTAGGTGACAGAGATAATTATATGATTATTCCTTCAGTTGGAATTGGAGCTGTTATAGTAGATAATGAAAAGGCAGTAAGTAAGAATGTAATAGGAAGTGGTAATCAAAAAATTAGTATAGATGCAGGAATAGGAGAGGTTGTAGTTAATTTTGCTCAATAGGGACATTCCCAAAAGAACAGAAAATGAAGTAAAGGGACAGACCTAGAAAAATAGTAAATCTTAAAAATGAAGGTTATGTCCCTTTTGAACAAAAATAGTTAAAAAGTAATGCTACTGAAGTTCAACTAAATCTTTCCAATACTTTTTAGGCATAAATTGCATTTGACATCTTGGATTTTTTCTTTCTCTAATAGCAATGGTATTAAAAAACATTTTCCACAAATCTTGATAAACTTTTTCTTGTTCTGAGATTTCAGGTATTTTCAAATTTGAACTATCTATAATTCTGTATTCTTTGCAGTTATAAATAAAACAAATTTCTCTATTTTTATCATGAATTATAAAATTCATAGAAGGTAAGCGATTAATAAAATGATGTCCTAGAGGCTCAATAATATTGTTATCAGGATGAATTTTAGCATAACAAAGGTTTTCACCGATTTCTTGAAAACGTAATAAACCTTTCAATTTATGACATTCAGCTAAAGCTCTTCTTCTCATGTTAATAACTTTGAAAACATAAGAAACTGTTAGCATATTATTGATTTTTGGACCAACATCAAAACCATTACATAAATATTTTAAAATATACATTTCTTTATCCTTTTCATTTGATAAAAAGGCATTGTAGCTATTATATAATGCTTCATAGCAAATATTCTTTTCTATTCCTGAAAAAACTCTTTGAGATTTTTCATAATCTGTTTCTATATATTCTGTTTTATCTAAAAAATTTGGAGTATATTCATTTGCAGTATAAATTTTTTGTGGTAATATTTTATTTGAATATGAATCAAAAACAATAGTCAAAAGACCATTAAAAGTTCCATCATATAAATAAGTTTTGTTTATAAGTTTCCAGTTAGACATTTTACTTTATCCTCCTTTGTAGGTTGTAATTTGTTAAATAACAAAGTTTTTTCATTTGTCATATTACTATAAGAGTTTAAATTATTATTGAACAAAGATAATTGTTCATAATTTAATTTCCTATTATTATCAACTTTTTCTTGATATACTAAATTTGTTTCAATAAAATTTTGATTAAATTTATATACTTTATCAAAATATTTACCTTTGCAAGTAATAAAATATTTTGCGCGCTTTAAAACAACTCCTAACTTTTTTAGAGCTTCAAAATCTAGTAAAAAAGTTCGCCTTGCTCGTATAATTTTTTTAGCTGAAATAACTCCAATTCCCGGAATTCTAAGTAAAGTAAAATAATCTGCAGTATTTATTTCAATAGGAAATTGGTCAATGTGTCTTAATGCCCAATCACATTTGGGGTCTAATATATGGTTGAAATTAGGATGTGTTTCATCTAAAAGTTCATCTGCTTTAAAACCATAGAATCGTAAAAGCCAATCAGCTTGATATAACCTATTTTCACGAAGTAGAGGAGGAGCTTCTAAAGTAGGAAGGTTTCTATCATTATTTACACTTATATATGCAGAATAATATACTCTTTTTAATTTTAATTTCTGATATAATCCTTCAGAAAGTTTTAGAATTTTTAAATCGCTTTCAGGTGTTGCTCCAATAATCATTTGGGTGGTTTGACCTGCAGGTACAAATTTAGGTTTAAATCTACTTTTGATTAATTTGTTTTCTTGTATATTATTTGAAATATAATTCATAGGTTTTAAAATACCTGTTTTTTCTTTTTGTGGAGCAAGTAATTTTAAGCTATCATTAGAAGGTAATTCGATATTAATACTCATTCTATCGACTAATGTACCTAATTTATCAATTAATTCTTTGCTACATCCAGGTATTGTTTTACAGTGTATATATCCATTAAAATTATATTCATCTCTTAGTATAGTTGCTGTTTGAACTAACATTTCCATGGTATAATCTGGAGATTTTATAACTGCAGAACTTAAAAATAAACCTTCTATATAATTTCTTTTATAAAAATTTATAGTTAAATCCGCAATTTCTCGTGGTGTGAAAGTGGCTCTTTTAACAGAGTTAGTAGCACGATTAATACAATATTTGCAGTCATACATACATGAATTTGTCATTAAGATTTTTAATAGAGAAATACATCTTCCATCAGCACCCCAACTATGACAAATTCCAGAAACATGACCATTTCCAATTCCATTATTTTTGTTTTTTCTATTACTTCCACTAGAACTGCAAGAAGCATCATATTTTGCAGAATCTGCAAGTATCTTTAGTTTTTCATAGATATCCATTTTTTATCCTCACATACCAAACATTTGTACATATTATATCACAAAAAAATGAAATGTCAAATATTTGTTTGTAGAAAATTTAAAACATTATATAAAATGTCGAATTTTGCGATGAAAAGTTTGAAAAAAAGATAAAAAACTATTGACATAAAGTTAAAGACGTAGTATATATAATTTATGTTAAGATAAGTAAATAATGTAATTTATTTCAGAATTTCTAATCAATAAATTTCCAAAAAAATAAAAAAGTGTAAATTAAAAAGAAAAAAAGAGAAAATTGAAGGAAATTAAATTTAAAACTATTAATTTACTATAAAATAAATGTTGATTTTATAGTGCTATAAACGTATAATGAAAGGAGCAAAGATATGATAGTATATTCACTATCATAAACATGATAAATTATTTAGGGAGATATTGAGTAATAAAAAAGAAATTGTTAAATTAATAAATAAATATTTAGAGCCAAAAGAAAAGATAACAGAAGAAATGATTGAAAGGTATGATACAAAATTTATAACGACTTCCTATGAAGAAAAGGAATCAGATATAGTTTTTAAATTAAAAAATAGAGAAGTGTTCTTCTTAATTGAACATCAAACAAAAGTAGATAAATTAATGGCTAAAAGACTAACTAAATATAGTTTAGAAATTATTAGAGCGAGAAAAAGTGAAAATTTATCAAAAAAATCTGAAGAAATGCTAATACCAAGAGTGATACCCTTAGTATTATATACTGGACAAACAAAATGGACAGCTAAAAATAAGTTAGAAGAAGTACAAGTAGAGTTTAAGCATTTGAAGGGAGTAGATATAATAACTGGGTATAATTTAATTGACATACGAGATGAAGAAGAAGCAATTAAAGATGGAACAGCAGTAGCAAGAATGTCGGTGATTGAAAGAAAAAACAATACAGTAGAAATAATAGAAACGATAAAAAGAATGGCTGAACATATAAAGGATAAAGTAGAACGAAAAGAATTTGCGAAAGAAGTTAAATATTTATTGTATGGTAGGTTAACTAAAGATGAGATAGAAGAAATTGAGAAGATTTTGATAGAAAGGGAAGGTGAAGATGTTATGTTACATGCACAAATGGTTATAGAAAGAGATTTTAAAAGAGCGAGAGAAGAAGGGAGGAAAGAAGGAATGTTACATGCACAAAAAGTAATAGAAAGAGACTTTAAAAGAGCGAGGGAAGAAGGGAGGAAAGAAAAAGCTATAAATATTGCTAAAAAAATGCTAGATGAAAAAATAGATATTAATTTAATATCTAAAATTACCGGATTAAAAAAAGAACAATTTATGGAATAAAATATGAAAAAATATAATTGAGCCTTAAAATTATAAAAAATAAGGCTCAATTCAAATGAATTATTTAAATGGTAAAAAAGATTTTCTCTTTTTAACAAAGTTATAAAAATCCTTTGGATTCCCTACAATAAAACCAGTTTTATCAATTAAATATGAATAAGTTTTATCTATATACAAATAAAAGAAATCTTTAGTTGAAAAAATTCGATATAATTTATGATATTTTATTTTGGAAATATTCTTTTTATCTTGCACAGTAAAATAGTTATCATAAAAATTGAATATATAGGTAGTAGAATTTTGTATTTTGTTACTTTTATATTCCTTTGATACATCAGAAATAGGCTTAAAAAACCTCCAAACTATAAAGCCAACAAGTATAATACAAAAAACAATAGCACTACTATATATATGATATGCAACAAGATAAATGATGCATGCTAAAATTATACCTATGATTAATATATTATATATTTTATATCTTAAACCAAACTTATTTCTATGAAATTCTAAAAATTTATCATAAACTTTTTTAGAATATGTAGTTTTATTTTTAAATAAAGCCTTCAAAATTATCACCAGTCTAAGTATATCATAATCTACAAAAAAATGACAAATCTTTTTCATAAAAAAATATTGAATAAAGATTATAACTAATATATAATTTAAACATGAAAAATAAGAGGTGATGTTATGAAGAAAAAAGTTTTGATAATAATAGGAATAATATTATTACTTATTCTATCAATTTTTGGAATATGGTATGCTATTGATACAAATAGAACTAATAATAACGAACCAGCAAATCCAATAGCTTCAACCACTTTAGCAGAAGATATAGATGTAATATTATCATTAGAGGATACGATTACTAATAATTCTGTTTGGTGTGGTACATTTAATTTGATATGGAATGATTTAAAAAATGACTTAGCAAAACAAGATATTGTGTTTACACCACAATTGGAAGTGGTAGAGAACTTAAATAAAGGTACTTTTACTACTAATGAATTATCTGAAGATAGTTATTATAAAAAATATGGAACTCCAAGTTTAGAACTAAAAGAAGAAATTGAAAAAGCAATTAAAGAAAAATTTAATGAAACAAGTGATATACTAGATGATTTTAATTGGAATAATGCAGGAGAAAGAGATTACTTTTTATATGCAATGCTAAAAAAAGAATTTGAATTTCCAAAAGAATTTACAGAATTAGAAAATGGAAAATTTGGTAATTATTCAAATGTAAAATACTTTGGAATTGATAATACAACATCAGATGAAGTAAGAAATCAAGTAGAAGTATTATATTATAACTCTAAAGACGATTTTGCAATAAAATTAATAACTAAAGGTAATGACGAAGTAATTATTTCAAGAGGAAGCAATGGAAACACATTTAAAGATATCTATGATGAAATAGAAGAAAAAGCTGATAATTATGAAGGAAACAAGGAATTTGCAGAAAATGACACTTTAAAAATTCCTAATATTACTTTTGACTTAAAAGAAGAATTTAAAGAATTAGAAGCACAACCATTTGAATTTTCTAATGGAGACATATACAAAATAGAAACAGCACTTCAAACTATTAAGTTTAAATTAGATAAAAAAGGTGGAGAAATAAAAAGCGAAGCAGGAATGATGGTAAGAGAAAATGCTATTGCAACTGATGAACCAAGAGAGTTTTTAGTTGATGATACTTTTACAATATTTTTAAAAGAGAATTCAAAAGAATTGCCATATTTTGCAGCTAAAATATCTGATATATCTAGTGTACAAGGTGATGTGAATAAAAACTAAGTTATGAAATAATTTGTGATTACTGACTAATTCATTAATAGATTAGTCAGTTTTTTGTTGCTTAAATGTCAATAGGACAAACTAACTAATCATATAATAGGAATATGGAGGAGAGAACTATGGCATACTCAGATAGAGAACTATTAGCAAGAATAATACAATGTGAGGCAGGAGGAGAAGGCGACAATCGGCATGAGAGCAGTAGCAACAGTTGTAATGAATAGAGTTAATGTATCTGATGGAGAATATGCAAGAGTATCACAAGGAGGAAGCATTAGAAATATAATATTTCAGCAAGGTCAATTTGATTGTGCAACAGAAATGTTACGAAATCAATATAACAGTCAAAACATTTATAATATGAATCCAACAGAAATACATTTCTATATTGCAGATTGGGCAATAGCTGGGAATAGACTTAATGAGATGGGAGATTGCCTTTGGTATTTAAATCCATTTAAACCATCTAGTGATTCAACATTTCCATACAATGGTTCAGGAACATTCCGTACAAGACTAGGAGACCATTGCTTTTATAGACCAACTGCTTTATATAGTCAAACTTAAAAGGTTATAGGTAGACCATTAAAACCTAAATTTATTAATAAGGAGTTAATTATGCCAAGTAATCAAGAAAATCAAAACACAAGAGAAAATAGAAATGTACAGATAAATCAAAATTCACCAGAAATTTTAACAAATTCTATTTATACACCAGCTTTTTTGAGAGAGCAAATAGGAAAACTAATTAGAGTGGAATTTCTAATTGGAACAAATAATTTAGTAGATAGAATTGGAATTTTAGAAGACGTTGGAGCAAGTTACATTTTGTTACGTTCTTTAGAAAGTGATAGCTTAGTTTATTGTGATATTTATTCTATCAAATTTGTTACAATATCAAGTAGTTGGGGATATAATGGGATGAACAACAGATATCATTATTATTAAAATCTTTATTTTTGAAATCCAATATGATATAATTATGGCATAAAGGAGTTGATTATATGTTAAATAATATTGAGGTTTTATGCCATAGTTCAATAAGGATGAATAAAGGAAAGATAATATATGTAGACCCATTTCATATAGAAGAAAACTATCAAGATGCAGATATTATTTTAATTACACACTCACATTATGACCATTTTTCTGAAGAAGATATTGAAAAGGTAAGAAAAGCTGACACTATAATATATGTTACAGAAGATTATGTGGAAAATGCTAGACAATTAGGCTTTTTTGAAAATAAAATAATTGGAGTAAAACCAAATCAAACATATTATGAAGGGAATATTGAGATAAATACTGTTCCGGCATATAATGTAAATAAACAATTTCATCCTAAAGAAAATAATTGGGTGGGATATATACTTAAAATTGACGGTATCTCTTATTATATAGCAGGAGATACAGATATAACTGAAGAAAATAAAAAGATTAAGTGTGATGTAGCTTTTGTTCCTGTTGGTGGGACTTATACTATGACAGCAAAAGAAGCGGCAGAATTAGTCAACATTATAAAACCTAAAGTGGCTATTCCTATTCATTATGGTGATATAGTTGGAACTAAAGAAGATGCAGTTACATTTATTAATTGCTTAGAAGATGGAATAGAGGGCGAAATATTAATGAAATAATTGATTTTAGAAATTCTAAAATAACCAAAACCTTTCTTTTACATATAATAAAATAAATATGTAAAGGGAGGTTTTTTATGTGTAAAAAAGTTTATAAATCTATTTTGTGTTTACTCAGTATTTTCACGTTTATATTTTGGATAAATATGAATTCAGTCTTTGCAATAACTCCATTATCTAATTTAGAATATCAAGGAATAGATGTTAGTAATTGGCAAGGATACATAGATTATAGTTCAGTAAGAGAAAGTGGAATTGAAGTAGTATATATAAAAGCAAGTCAAGGAACAAACATAAAAGATGCATATTTTGATATAAATTATGAAAATGCAAAAGCAAATGGACTAAAAGTAGGATTTTATCATTTTTTAACAGCTACAAATACTGAAGAAGCAGAACAAGAAGCAAGATTTTTTGCATCAGTTATCTCTGGGAAAATGCCAGACTGCAAATTAGTTATGGATTATGAAACTTTTGGAGGCGTTGGAGTCCAAGAATCAAACGAAATAGCACAAGTATTTTTAGAAACAACTAAAAGATTAACAAACAAAGATATAATAATATATAGTGATTTAAGTAATAGCCAGAGTAGATTTAGCCGTGAATTAGCTGAAAATTATGAATTATGGCTTGCATATTATAGTGGTGAAGAAAGATTACGAGAAATAGAAACTAGATGGAACAATTATATAGGATTACAATATTCTGATAGAGGAAGAATAAATGGTATAAGTGGAGCAGTTGATTTAGATAGATTTTCAGAAGAAATTTTTTTGGATGAAACATCAGAAGTTCCAGTAATAGAAAATCCAACAGGAACAATCAATACAGAAACAATAACATATACGGTTCAAAGGGGAGATACCCTATGGGCAATAGCTAGAAGATATGGAACAACATCTGGAGAAATTGCAGAAATAAATAATATATCAAATCCTAATTTGATTTATCCGGGTCAAGAACTTAGAATACCAACTAATTCAACTACTGAAGGAGAAGAAACAAGAGGAACAGGTGATATTATATATACAGTTCAAAGAGGAGATACTTTATCAAAGATTGCAAGGGAATATAATGTTACAGTAGCTCATATTGTAGAACTTAATGATATTACAAATCCTAATTTGATTTATCCAGGTGAAAAGCTAAGAATAACTGAAAGCGATGTTACAAATTTGAGCCCGATACCTAAAAATAATTATTCAACTTATACAGTGAGAAGAGGAGATACTTTATCTGGAATTGCTAGAAGGTTTGGTGTTTCAGTGAATTATCTTGTTACAGCAAATAATATCCAAAATCCTAATTTGATTTTTCCAGGACAGATTTTAATTGTTTAAAAACAAACTTTATTTACATAATTTCATATTATATATAAAGCAATATGAAAGGAGGTAAATAAACTTTGGATTTAAAAGATAAAAAAATAGGATTTACATTAACAGGCTCATTTTGTACATTTCAAAAAGTAATTCCAAAAATGAAAGAAATAAAAAAATTAGGAGCAGAAATCATACCAATAATGTCATTTAACAGTTACAATTTAGATACTAAATTTGGAAAAGCAAAAGACTTTATTGAAGAAATTGAGAACATAACTGGAAAGGAAATAATCCATACAATTCAAGGAGCTGAACCAATAGGCCCTAAAAAAATGACAGATATAATGATAATTGCACCATGTTCAGGAAATACAATGGCAAAATTGGCGTGTGATATTATAGATACACCAGCCACAATGGCAGCAAAATCCCATCTAAGGAATAATAGAGCATTAGTAATTGCACCTTCTACAAATAATGGATTAAGTGGAAATGCTGAAAACATAGGAAAATTATTGAATAGAAAAAATTATTATTTTGTACCTTTTAGGCAAGATAATCCAATCACAAAACCTAGGTCTATTGTCTTTGATGCTGAATATATAATTAAGACAATTGAATTTGCACTTGATGGTGAACAAATAAGTCCAATACTTATATAATTATAAAGAAAATGTGTTGCATGCTAAAATAACAAATGATATAATTCAATTAATATAAGAAAAATATTATAAAAGAAATGGAGAAAAAATATGTATGATGTAATAATTTTAGGTGCAGGACCAGCTGGAATATCAGCAAGTTTATATACAAAAAGAGCAAACTTAAAAATACTAATATTATATAATGACAAATCAGGATTAGAAAAAGCAAGTCTAATTGAAAACTATTATGGATTTAAAAATGGAATTACAGGAGAAGAATTATATAATACAGGAATAGAACAAGCAAAAAATATAGGAGTAGAAGTATTAAAAGAAGAAGTTGTTAAAATAGAAAATAATATAGAACATTTTAATGTTGTGACAACTAAAAATGAATATCAGGCTAAAAATTTAATACTTGCAACAGGAAATAAAAAGAACAGACCAAAAATAAAAGGAATAGAAAAATTTGAAGGAAAAGGCGTTAGTTATTGTGCAATTTGTGACGGATTTTTTTACAGAAATAGAAGTGTAGCAGTATTAGGAAGTGGGAATTATGCTATTTCAGAAACAAATGAATTAATAAATATAGCTGATAATATAACAATTTTAACAAATGGAAAGGAAGCACCTGAATTTAGAGCAGATAATGTGAAAGTTGACACAAAAGAAATAGAAGAAATAGATGGAGAAGATAAAGTAGAAGAAGTAAAATTCAAAGATGGAACTACAATAAAAACAGATGGAATATTTGTAGCAGAAGGAGTAGCAGGAAGTTCAGAATTTGCAAAAAAACTAGGAATAATAACACAAAAAGATAAAATAGTAGTAAATGAAAATATGGAAACAAATATAAAAGGAATATATGCATGTGGTGACTGCACAGGAGGATTACTACAAGTATCAAAGGCAGTATATGAAGGTGCAAAAGCAGGATTAGAAGTAATAAAAAGACAAAGAGGGATTTAGGGACGGTCCTAAAAATCCCTCTTTTTAGGGATTAGGGGACGGACCTTTACTACAAACTATTAAAAATTAGTAAATGTCGCATCAGAAACGTCCCCAACGAGACATTTCATATCTTCTGGAACTTCACAACAAAAACTTAGTAATTCATTAGTAACAGGGTGAATTAGTTCAATCTTATAACTATGCAAAGCTTGTCTTTTAATTAAAGCATGAGAGCTATAATTTGAAGAGTATAAGTCATCACCTAACAAAGGATGACCAATATAGCACATATGCACACGAATTTGATGAGTTCTACCAGTTTCTAATAAACATTCAACTAAACTATATCCATCAAATTCTTTGATAACCTTGTAATGAGTAATAGCCTTTTGCCCAGATGCATCAACACATCTTTCAATAATACTACCAGTTTTCCTTGCAATAGGTAAATCAATGGTTTTATATTCCGCATTGGAATCGATATTTTTGCTTGAATTTGTGTCTTTTGCAAAATTTCCTTGAACAAGGCATAGATATGCTTTTTTAAAAGTTTTATCAGCCATTTGCTTAATAAAACATTCTTGAATATATTCACATTTAGCAAAAACAACTAAACCAGAAGTGTTTGTATCTAATCTATTAACAGGTCTAATTTTCTTTTTTAAACCAATTTGGTCAAAATAATATTTAACACCATTAGATAAAGAATCAGAATAATGCAGTAAAGATGGATGAATTGATATTCCACTTGGTTTATTAATAACTAAAAACCACTCATCTTCAAATAAAATATCAAGTTCCATTTTTGTAGGGACAATATTCGAATTATCTTCTTCATAACTTAAATCTACACATATAATGTCATGTGGTTTGATATGTGTTCTGGTATCAACAAAAGTACCATTTAAAGTAACACTTTTGTTATTAATTAATTTAACTCTTAAACGTGATGAAATATTAAATTTTCTATTTAAAACTTCATTTATATCAGTATAATTATCAGTTTCTTGAACAATGTATTTTAATTGCATCTTAGACCTCTACTTTGTAAATTTATATCAATAATTACATTATATCTTAAATTTAGCCACAGTTCAACTTGAATGTAATGAAAAAATCTGATAAAATATGCAAAGAAAAAGCATAACATTAGAAGGAGAAGTTACGAAATGAGAATTCGATATAAGAAATGGGCAAGACCAGAATTAGAAGCTAGTAAATTTTATGAAGATGAACCTGAAAAATGGAAAGGAAAGTGGAAGGAACATTTTAAAAATCCAGATTTACCATTTATGATAGAATTAGGATGTGGAAAAGGTCAATTTATTTCAAAATTAGCTTTAGAAAATCAAAATATCAATTATCTAGCAATTGACTTAATAGACGCAATGCTTGGATTAGCCAAAAGGAATATAGAACAAAGTTATAAAGAAGCAAATATTGAACCTGAAAATGTTTTAATTACTAGATTTGATATTGAAAGAATAAATTTGATTTTAGATAAAGCAGATAATGTAGAAAGAATTTATATAAACTTTTGTAATCCTTGGCCAAGAGGAAAGCATCATAAAAAAAGATTAACACATACAAGACAACTTGAAAAGTATAAAGAATTTTTGAAAGATAATGCAGAGATTTACTTTAAAACAGATGATGATGATTTATTTAATTCAAGTTTAATTTATTTTGAAGAGGCAGGATTTGAAATAATTAAAAAGACATATGATTTACATCAAGAACCAATATTTGAAAAAAATATAGAAACAGAACATGAGAAAATGTTTTCAGAACAAGGAATTAAAATAAAAGCACTAATAGCTAGAATTTAGAAAGAGGGATTAAGGGGACGGTCCTAAAAATCCCTAAAAGCAGGGATTTTTAGGACCGTCCCCTAATCCCTGTTAAAAGGAGATGAATTAAAATGACAGCAGAAGATGTTGAGCAAAATAAAGACGATAAAGAATATGTATTAAAAGCAGTATCAGAAAATGGCAAGTTTTTAGATTTAGTTTTACCAGAACTTCAGAATGATAAAGAAGTTGTAATGACAGCATTAAATCAAGATGCTGAAGCTTTGGAATTTGCAAGTACAAAATTAAAAGATGACAAAGAGGTAATATTAAAAGGTGTTGAAGGTGCACCTTGGACCATTTGCTATGCATCACAAAATTTAAGGGCTGATAGAGAAATTATGGAAAAGGCATGTAAAAGTTATGGTCAAGCATTATATTTTGCAAGTGAAGAACTAAGAGATGATAGAGAAATTGTAAAAGAAGCAGTTGAAAACAAGGGAATTATTATAAAATATGCAAGTGCTAGGTTAAGAAATGACAAAGAATTAGCTTTAATTGCAGTTAAACAAAATAAGGATGCTTTTCATTTTATTTCAAAAGAATTGCAACAAGATGAAGATATTAAGGCTTTGTTGCAATAGTTTTTAAGTACTATTTTTATAAATTTGAATAAAATGCTTGTGAAATTCTCTTTTTACTTATATAATGTTAAAGTAAGATTTATAAATAATTATAAATCTTACTAAAAAGAATAATAATAAATAACAAGAAGGAGGAACAAAATGGCTTTTATAGACGATATAAAACAAAGAGCAAAACAAGATATAAAAACAATTATACTTCCAGAAGCTGAAGATATACGTATATTAAAAGCAACTGAGAAAGTATTAAAAGAAGAATATGCAAAAATTATTTTAATTGGAAATAAAAATAATATTGAAAAAAAGGCAAAAGAAAATAATATCAATATAGAAAATGCTAAAATAGTTGAACCAGACAATTCAAAAGATTATGATAAATATGTAGAATTATTATATAATCTTAGAAAAGAAAAAGGAATGACAATTGAGCAGGCAAAAGAATTAACAAAAGACCCAGTGTATTTTGGAATGTTAATGTTAAAAGATGAAGAAAGTGAAGGAGATGGATTAGTATCTGGAGCAATACATTCTACATCTGACACATTAAGACCAGCTCTTCAAATTTTGAAAACAGCACCTGGTACTAAACTTGTTTCAGCATTTTTTATTATGGTAGTTCCAGATTGTGAATATGGAGAAAACGGTACATTTATTTTTGCTGATAGTGGTTTAAATGAAAATCCAGGAGAATTGGCACTTGCAGAAATTGCAATTTCTTCTAGTAAGAGTTTTAGGCAATTGGTAGAAAAAGAACCTAAAGTAGCAATGTTATCATATTCTACACATGGAAGTGCTAAATCAGCTTTGACTGAAAAAGTAATAAAAGCAACAGAAAAGGTAAGAAAAAAATTACCTGATTTAAAAATTGATGGAGAACTACAATTAGATGCAGCTATAATTCCAGAAATTGCAGAAATGAAAGCACCAACAAGCCCTATAAAAGGTCAAGCTAATGTATTAGTATTTCCTGATTTAAATGCAGGAAATATTGGATATAAATTAGTGCAAAGATTGGGAAAAGCTGAGGCTTATGGACCACTTTGTCAAGGTATTGCAAAACCAGTAAATGACTTATCAAGAGGTTGCAGTAGTGATGATGTTGCTGGAGTAGTAGCAATTACAGCAGTTCAAGCACAAAATATAACTAAATAATGTCTCATCTGGGACGTTTCTTGATGAGACATGCAAGGAGGAAAATATGAAAATTTTAGTTTTAAACTCTGGAAGTTCATCATTAAAATATCAAGTAATTGATATGGATACTGAAAAAGTATTAGCAAAAGGATATTTTGAAAGAATAGGCCAACCAAATTCATTCCTAACACACAAAGTAAATGGAGAAAAACATAAATTTGAACATGCAGCAAAAAATCATGAAAAAGCAATAGAATTTGTTTTAAAAAGATTAACAAATGAGCATTATGGTGTAATAAAAAGCCTAGACGAATTAGGTGGAATTGGCCATAGAGTAGTACATGGTGGAGAAAAATTTAGTGATGCAGTTTTAATTGATGATAAGGTTTTAGAAGGAATAAAAGAATGTATTGATTTAGCGCCACTTCATAATCCAGCAGCTATTCTAGGAATTGAAGCATGTAAAAAAATTGTGCCAAATATGAAAATGGTTGCAGTATTTGATACAGCTTTTCATCAAACAATAGAAAAGGAAAAATATATTTATCCAATTCCATATAAATATTACAAAAAATATGGAGTTAGAAAATATGGATTTCATGGAACATCACATCAATATGTATCTCATAGAGTTGCAGAAATTATGGGAAAAGATATAAAAGACTTGAAAATAGTAAATTGCCATTTAGGTCAAGGTGCTAGTGTATGTGCAATTAAAGGTGGTAAATCAGTTGAAACAAGTATGGGATTGACACCACTTGGTGGTATTCCAATGGGAACAAGAAGTGGAGATTTAGACCCATCAATTGTTACATATTTAATGGAAAAAGAAAATTTGACACCAGATGACATGAATTTTATACTAAATAAAGAATCTGGAGCATATGGAGTTTCGGGAGTTTCAGTAGATTTTAGAGATATTGAAACAGAAGCATTATCAGGTGGAAAACATGCAAAATTAGCTTTAGATGTATTTCACTATTTAGTTGCATGTTATGTAGCAAGATGTGCTGTTGCAATGAATGGCATTGATGTTTTAACATTTACAGCAGGTGTTGGTGAGAAAGGACCAATATCAAGAGAAGCTATATGCAAGCATTTGGAATTTTTAGGTGTCAAAATTGATGAAGAGAAAAACAAAATAAGAGGAGAAGAAGTAGAAATTTCAAGTGAAGATTCAAATGTTAAAGTGTATGTAGTTCCTACAAATGAGGAATTGATGATTGCAAGAGAAACATTAAAATTAGTAAAATAAGAAAAATAGGAGGATTTAATCAAATGAAAATTTTAGTTTTAAATTGTGGTAGTTCATCACTAAAATACCAATTAATTAACATGGAAACAGAAGAAGTATTAGCTTCTGGAAAATATGAAAGAATAGGAGAAAAAGAAGCATTTATAACACACAAAGTAAATGGACAAAAAATAAAAATAGACAATCCAGCATATAATCATACAGAAGCAATAGAATTCACATTAAAACAATTAACAAATCCAGAATACAAAGTAATAGATAGCTTAGATGAAATTGAAGCTATTGGACACAGACTAGTACATGGAGGAGAAAAAATCTCTGAATCTGTTGTTATAGATGAAAATGTAGAAAATGTTTTAAAAGAATATTCAGATTTAGCACCATTACACAATCCAGCATGTATTTTAGGAATTGAAGCATGTAAAAATGTAATGCCAGGAAAACCAATGGTAGGAGTTTTTGATACAGCATTTCATCAATCAATCCCAAAAGAAAGATATATCTATCCAATTCCATATGAATATTATGAAAAATATGGAATAAGAAAATATGGATTCCATGGAACTTCTCATATGTTTGTATCACAAAGATTAGCTGAAATAGAAGGAAAAGACCTTAAAGATTTAAAAATCGTAACATGTCATTTAGGACAAGGTTCAAGCATTTGTGCAGTACAAGGCGGAAAATCAGTAGATACAAGTATGGGATTAACACCACTTGGAGGAATTCCAATGGTAACAAGAAGTGGAGATTTAGACCCATCAATATTATTATACTTAATGAAAAAAGAGAAATTATCTACAGAACAAATGGAAAACATTTTAAATAAAGAATCAGGAGTTTCTGGGATATCTGGATTAGCACCAGACTTTAGGGTAATTGAGCAAGAAAGCTACAATGATAATGAAACAGCAAAAATTGCTATGGAAAGCTTCAAATATGCTATTGCAAGTTATATTGCAAAATATGCAGTTGCAATGAATGGTGTTGACTATATTGTATTTACAGGTGGAGTAGGAGAAAACCAAATTAATATTAGAAAAGGTATTTGTGAGCAACTAGAGTTTATGGGAGTAGAAATTGATGTAGAAGCAAACAACATGAGAGGAGAAGAAAAAGTTATTTCAAAACCAAGTTCAAAAGTTAAGGTATATGTTATTCCTACAAATGAAGAGTTGATGATTGCAAAAGAAACTGAAAGACTTGTTAAATAATTTATAAATATCACTATATTTTACTAATATATAAAACTAAAATCAAAAAGTTTAAAAACTTTTTGATTTTCTATTGACATCTACTAGAATATATGATTAAATATGACCTATCAAGAGCTAGCGAAATTTAATGTTATAAAGGAGGTTATGCTGATGGAGGATGTAATGGCAAAAACAATTTTGACTGAGTTACGTGAGTTCAGAAAAGAAAATAACAAAAGATGGGAAGAGAATGATAAACGTTGGGAAGAAAATAACAAGAGATGGTTAGATAGTGAAAAACAAAGAGATAAGGATAGAAAAGAATTATTTGATGTCTTAGATAATATGGATAAAAGTATATCAAAAGGACTTAATTATATGGAAAAATACATAGATGACAGATGTAGAAAGTTAGAGGATGAGCACTTTGAATGTAGAAAAAATTGTTTACTATTAAGTAGTGAAATGAATGCACAAAAGTCAAGACTGAATTTTCAAAATGTTAGAATTGAGAGTTTAGAAAAATGGAAAAATAATCTGGGTGATGATTTTGTTGGAATAAATTAGAAGTGTTTTTTAAGCGGTATAATATAATAAATTATGCCGTTTTTTCTAAAAATACAGTTGTAAAAAAAATTATAAAAATATCAAAAATATGTTTGACATTTTTTTGTTTGTATGATAAGATGTGAAAAAATGAGAGAATGGAGTGAATATAATATGCCAAGAAAAAAGAAACCAGAATTAAATAATAGAGAAAAATCAATATTACGTTTTATTGAAAAACAAATAATGACACAAGGATATCCACCATCAGTAAGAGAAATTGGAAAAGCGGTAGGATTAAGTTCAACTGCAACAGTACATAATTATTTAGAGAGATTAGAGCAAAAAGGTTATATTAAGAAACAAGATAAAAAAGGAAGAACTTTAAGACTATTAAAAGGTGGTTCAGGAGAAGAAAAGAAAACTTCAAGCAAAGATTTCTATACACAAAAAGAATTAGTAGAAGTTCCAATCATAGGAAAGATAACAGCTGGAGAGCCAATTTTAGCAGTAGAAAATGTAACAGATACATTTCCAATTCCAATTGACTTTGTTGGAAATTCTGAAAGTTTCATGCTAACAGTTAGAGGAGAAAGCATGATTGAAGCTGGAATTCTTGATGGTGATTATATTTTAGTTAAAAGACAAAATACAGCAAATAATGGAGAGATTGTTGTTGCTTTAATTGGTGATGAAGCAACTGTTAAAACTTTTTATAAAGAAAAAGACCATATCAGATTACAACCTGAAAACTCAACTATGGACCCAATAATTGTTCCTACTTGTGAAATTTTAGGAAAAGTTGCTGGTGTGTTTAGAAAGATGTAAGTAAAGAGCAAAATTTATTTTCAACAAGAATTAGACCTTCGGGTCTTTTTCTTGTTTTTAGCCTTATAAAAAAAGATAAGCTATAAATGTAACAGTAAAATCAATGTTCACAAAAAATTCACAATTCACCAGTTGACAAATAATATTAAAGAATATAGAATTAAAAGATACGGAAAAAGTTTAAAATGTCTCATTAAGAAACGGTCCATTTGAGACAAAATGTCGCATGAGAAATGTCCTAAATAGAGACAGAAAAGAAAGGAGAAGAAAAATGCTTAAAGTATTGAAAAACTTGAAAAAAACCTTAGGCTCAGTAATAGCAATTGTAATTTTACTATGTGTGCAAGCAGCAGCAGACTTAGCATTACCAGACTATACCTCAAAAATAGTCAATGAAGGTATACAAGCAGGTGGAATTGTAAGTTCAGTACCTGACATCATTTCTAAAGAAGATATGGACAAAATATTGTTATTTACAGAAAATGATGATGAAATTCTAAATAACTATACATTAGTAAGTTCAGAACCTAATAAAGAACAAGAAAAAATAATCAACAAATATTTAGGCAAGGACTATAATGTAGAAAATGATACTATTTATGTATTAAATGATTTAGAAGATGAAGAAAAATCAAATTTAGAATCAATTATGGTTAGTCCTATCCTAGAGATGACAATAATATCTCAAATGCCTGAAGAACAAAGAAATCAAATGCTTGAAGAAGCTACAAAACAAATTAATTCAATGAGTGATTCTATAAAAGAACAAGCAGCAGTTTCATCAATAAAACAAATATATCAAAACTTAGGTGTAGACACAGATAAAATTCAAAATGATTATATCTTATTATCTGGATTGCAAATGCTAGGAGTAGCACTTGTAAGTATGATATCAGCTGTTTCAATAATGTTCTTATCTTCAAGAGTTGCAGCAAGATTAGGTAAGACTTTAAGAGATAAAGTATTCAAGAAGGTAATTAGCTTTTCAAATGCTGAATTAAATGAATTTTCAACAGCATCTTTAATTACTCGTAGTACAAATGACATACAACAAATTCAACAACTTATAGCAATTTTATTCAGAGTAGTTGTATATGCACCTATTATTGGTATAGGTGGATTTGTAAAAGTTCTAACAAGTACGGATAATTCAATGGCATGGATTATAGGAGTAGCAATAATTGCAATATTATTTATTGTTGCCACACTATTTGCAGTTGCAATGCCAAGATTTAGAAAATTGCAAGACTTAGTTGATAAACTAAATGAAGTTTCAAGAGAAATCTTAACAGGTATACCAGTAATCAGAGCATTTAATAAAGAAAAGAAAGAAGAAGCAAGATTTGACGATGCAAATAAAGATTTAATGAAAACAAATATATTTGTAAACAGAGCAATGTCAATGATGATGCCACTTCTAATGTTTATAATGAACTCAATTATGGTATTAATTATATGGGTTGGAGGACATAATGTTGACCAAGGTGTAATGCAAGTTGGTGACATGATGGCATTTATCCAATACACAATGCAAATTGTAATGGCATTCTTGATGATTTCAATGATTTCTATTATGCTTCCAAGAGCAGCAGTTTCTGCAAGACGTATAAATGAAGTTATTGATAGAGAGCCAAGTATAAAAGATAAGAAAGAAACAAAGAAATTTGACCCATCTAAAAAAGGATTAGTTGAATTTAAAAATGTATCATTTAGATACCCAGATGCAGATACTGAAATCTTAGAGGATATTAACTTTACAGCAGAACCAGGAAAGACAACAGCAATTATAGGAAGTACTGGAAGTGGAAAATCAACAGTTGTAAATCTAATACCAAGATTTTATGATGTAACAGGTGGAGAATTATGTATTGATGGTGTAAATGTTAAAGATGTATCTCAAAAAGATTTAAGAGATATTATAGGATTTGTACCACAAAAAGGAATATTATTCTCAGGAACAATAGAATCAAATATTAAATATTCTGATGAAAACATGTCTGACGACCAAATGATTATGGCAGCAGAAATTGCTCAAGCAACTGAATTTATTGAAGGTAAAGAAAAGAAATATCAAGACCCAATTGCACAAGGTGGAGGAAATGTTTCAGGAGGACAAAAGCAACGTCTATCAATTGCAAGAGCTATTGCAAAAGACCCAGAAATATTTGTATTTGATGATAGTTTCTCAGCATTAGACTTTAAAACAGATAGTAAATTAAGAGAAGCATTATCAACAAAAACAAAAGATAAAACAGTAATAATTGTTGCACAAAGAATAAGTACAATTTTAAATGCAGATAAAATAATTGTTCTAGAAGAAGGTAAAATGGTAGGAATAGGAACACATGAAGAATTAATGAAAAACAATGAAACATATAGACAAATTGCTTTATCACAATTATCTGCAGAAGAATTAGGTGAGAAAGGAGGAGAGTAAATGCCAGGACCAATGGGAGGACCTATGGGAAGAGGTCATCAAACAACAGCGAAAGCAAAAGATTTTAAGAAAACAACAAAAAAATTAATAAAATCATATTTAGCAAAATATAAAATAGCTATATTTGTTGTAATATTATTTGCAGTAGGAAGTACAATTTTTACAATTGTAGGACCAAAGATTTTAGGTAATGCTACAACAGAAATATTTAATGGTTTAATGAGTAAATTATCTGGCGGTTCAGGAATAGATTTTGGGAAAGTCGGACGGAATTGCTTTAACTCTAATTGCTTTATATATAATTAGTGCATTATTCTCCTTCGTTCAAGGATTTACAATGACAACAGTTACACAAAAAATCACATATAAATTAAGAAATGATATAGCTATAAAAATAAATAAATTACCAATGAAATATTTTGATAAAAAGACTAATGGAGAAGTTTTATCAGTTATAACAAACGATATTGATACATTAAGTATGAACCTTAACCAAAGTATTACTCAAATAATAACATCAGTTTGTACAATTATAGGAATACTTGTAATGATGATTTCTATAAGTTGGCAGATGACATTAATATCATTGATAATATTACCAATTGCAGGAATTTTAGTTAAATTTATAGTAAGCAAATCACAAAAGTATTTCGTTAGACAACAAGATTATTTAGGACATGTAAATGGTCAAGTAGAAGAAATTTATGGAGGATTAAATATTGTAAAAGTATTTAATGCAGAAAACAAAGTAACAAATGACTTCGAAAAGGCAAACGACGAATTATATAGGTCTGCATGGAAATCACAATTTTTATCAGGTTTAATGCACCCAATTACAAACTTTATATCTAATGTTGGATATGTGGGAGTTGCAGTTGCTGGAGGATATTTAGCAGTAAATGGAACGATTACAGTAGGAAATATTCAAAGTTTCATCCAGTACAATAAACAATTTACACAACCAATAAATCAAATAGCTCAAATTTCAAGTATGCTACAATCAATGGCAGCTGCTGCAGAAAGAATATTTGAATTTTTGGAAGAACCAGAAGAAGTTATAACTGCAAAAGGAAATATTGATACATCAAAATTAAAAGGAAATGTTGAATTTAAACATGTTAAATTTGGTTATGATCCAGAAAAGATGATTATCAATGATTTTAATGCAGATGTAAAAGAAGGTCAAAAAATAGCAATAGTTGGACCAACAGGTGCAGGAAAGACAACTATGGTAAAATTGCTTATGAGATTTTACGATGTTAACTCAGGAGAAATTGATGTTGATGGTCATAATGTAAAAGATTTTGACAGAGGCGAACTTCGTAAAATGTTTGGTATGGTTTTACAAGATACATGGTTATTTGGTGGAACTGTAAAAGATAATATTAAATACAGTAAAGAGGATGCAACTGATACAGAAGTAGTAGAAGCAGCAAAGGCAGCACATGTTCACCACTTCATAAAAACACTTCCAAATGGATATAATTCTATGATAAATGAAGAATCAACAAATATATCTGCAGGACAAAAACAATTGCTTACAATTGCAAGAGTTATACTTGCAAATCCTAAGATATTGATTTTAGATGAGGCAACAAGTTCAATTGATACAAGAACTGAAATTCAAATACAATCAGCTATGGATAATCTTATGAAAGGTAGAACAAGTTT
>CALXJZ010000004.1 GCA_944388745.1 uncultured Clostridia bacterium | reverse complement strand
AATTCCTAAAAACCAAACAATTCCTGATTTTAAGAATTTTGATAATTTACTTATTTGTATTTTGTCAGTTAATTTTGATAAAATAACTAAACTTGTGAAAATTAGTACAAGCGGCAATATTATTGTTTGTATGATATTACCAATAAAATTAATCATAAATAATATGATTGGTTCTATTATCCCACTTGTTGTAATACTTCCAGTATACATCATGAGAGTAATTAAAAGTGGAACTAGCATATTCATAAAAGCTACTAAATCTGTTGTTGTTTGTTTTACCATTGTTATTATTTCTGAAAAATTTGACATTACAATTGTCACAATCAATATATATTGAACATAATATATCAGTTTTGCAATCCCGTCATTTTCAAGGCTTTCACTTATTGACTTCAATAAACTGTGTATTACTATAATGACTAATATGCTAACTATTGCTTTTATACTATCAAATATTTCTATTCCTAATAAATTGAGTACGGCCTTTAATATACTGTTATTATCAACATTTCCTTGTATTGCCTGATCTAATATTTCACCTATATCAATATTTTCAAAAAATTCTCCTGATGCATATTCTTTTGAGTTGTTTATAAAGTCTTGTATTCCAAATTCTTCTTGCTGTTCTTGTATTGCCTCCTGTGTACTATTTAAATTGCTTGTATTTGATGTTTCGGTTGCAATTACTAAAGTTTCAGGAATTACAATACATACTAATGTTAAAAAAATTAATTTTATTATAAATCTTTTCATTTGTAACTCCTCATGTCGCGTTGGGGACGTTTCTCATGCGACATTCATTATATAATTAATTAAAAAATAGTTTTTTAATGTTCTATGTCGCATGAGAAACGTCCCCAACGCGACACTTATGTAGGTAGTATTTTTAATATTATTTCTAGCAGGCTTGATATTATTGGTATTGACATTGCAATTATTATAATTTTGCTTCCTATTTCGATTTTACTTGCTATTGCACCTTCTCCTGCGTCTTTGCATACACTAACTGCAAATTCTGCTAAAAATGCTATTCCTGTAATTTTTAATAATATTGCTAAAAATGTACTATTTATTGATGCTTTTGATGCTAAAGATTGTAATAGTGATATAACTTGCGTTAGTTGGTCCATTACCAATAACAATATTAAAACTCCTGCAAGTAAACTTATATATATTGCAAATTCAGGTTTATATTGTTTTAATAAAATTATTATGATAAGGGCAACTAAACCAATTCCTATTATTTTAATAATCATTTTACTCTCCCTAAAAAGCAATGAACTTTTCTGTATTTCAAGGTCTGTCCCTAATACGCAAAAATTGTTCAATTTGACATGTCCCTAAAGGTTGAAAATTGTTCTTACTGTGTCAAATAATCCACTTATTTCTTTTATAACCATTGTTAATACAATTACTAAACCTGCAAGTGTTGTCATCATAGCTTGGTCTTCTCTTCCTGCTCTTACTAATACTTGATGTAAAACTGCTACAAGTATTCCTATTGCAGCTATTTTAAATAATAAATTAATATCCATCTTTAACATTCCTTTTTATTTATCTTTATTTTCAAACAATTGTTATTAATTTATTTATAACTCCAGAGCTTTGTTGCATTAAGCTAAAATTATTACAATTGCTAACCCTATGGTTGTCCCCAATTTTGAGTATAGTTTTTCATTTTTTCTTTTTTCTTCTTCGGCGTCTTTAATTTGTGTATTTAAAAAATTTTGTGTTATTTCTATTTGACTTATTTGTCCTTCACTATCTGTTTGTCCTAGCAGTTTTGATAATGTTTGCAAAACCTGTTTGTCGTCTTTTGAAAAATTACAGTTGCTTTCATCTATTGATTCTTCCCATGCTTGACTTGCGTTTTTTTCTTTCATTTTTTCTTTTGCTTTTTTAAAGATATTTGATATATTGTAACTTGAATTTTTTGATATTTCTTCGAATATTTCTGGTATTGGTTCATATGTAAATTTTATTTTTGATTCAAAAATATTTAGTGCATTTTTCATTTCTTCTAATTCATTTAATCTATATACATATTTTTTTGACAGAAATCTGCCTATTAAAGTACATGCAACTAATAATAAAAAGAGCATAAAATATTTTATAACTAACACCATGTCTAGTTTTTCCTTTCCTAATTAGCATCTTGTCCATTTCAACTTTTACAATATTTTATGCATATACTTAATTAAATAGAACTAAAAAATAAATTATATAAAAATTATTTTTTCAATTTGTTTATTTTGCAATAAAATATTTATGTATTTATTTTGTTTTATATCATTCATATCTTTCCCATGCATTGTAAAAATGCCTTTTACTCCTGAAATCATGGCTTCACCGAATGGCATCAATATCTTCTTTAGAGCCAATTTCATCACAAGCTATTACTTCTGGTGACATAGAACGAATTAGCATTTTTATTCCCTTTGATTTTGATATATTCTCAATTACATCTGTTCTTATCCCTATGTCATTTTGTGGTACACCTTTATATATCGCTGCAATTTCTCCTCTTTCATCCACCACTCCACAAGTTTTTCCATTGAAATTCATTTCTTCAATTCCATTACTAATTCTTCTTATTACATCTCTTAATACAGTTGTTTTTCCCTTTCCTGGTGGAGAAACAATTAGTGTATTGTGTATAGTGTTTTCTTCTTTATTGATAATTTCTTCTAGAAATTTATTTCCACAACCCAAAATTTGTCTTGCTATTCTGAAATTAAAACTTGTAATATATTTTAAATTTATAATTTTCCCATCTTCTACTACTGCTGTTCCTGTTAAACCAATTCTATGTCCACCTTTGATAGTTAAGTATCCATTGCAAATTTGATTTTTGTATGCATATATTGAATTCTCGCATAATTTTTCTAATGTTTGCATTATTTCTGTTTGTGAAATTTTATAATCTATTAAGATGTCTGCTTGTCTTAGTTTTAAAATTATTGGTCTATTAACTCTAATTCTTATTTCTTGTAATTGTGGTTGTATAGCTTGGTTTTGTAGTGATACGTTTTTTAGTAATTGATATAATTGATTAGGAAAATATCTTATTACTTCATCAATATCTTGCACTTTTACCCCTTTCTTTTATAATTTTTGGACAAATAAAAAGAAGCATATTTATTTTATTATATGCTCCTTTTTTATTTTAAGAACTTATTTTATTGTTTATTTATAACAGCTCTATATATTAAACCAGTATTAGAATCTAGTTCAAACTCTACTCTATATAGAGTCTCTGTTTCAACCATATCTTTTATTAATGTAATGTTTTGTTCTGAAACCTCGTACTCTTCACCATCAAAATGAATCTCTGTTATTTGAGGATTATTATTTCTATTATTTTCTGTTTCTTCAGATGTCTCACTATCATCATATCCATTATTTAATGCTATAGTTGATAACAAACCTCTTACAGTAACTCCTCTTTGGCTTGTTCCCTCATACAAATAGAATTTTTCATTAAATTCTGTTGCTTCAACTTCTGAAAGTTGATTGCTTGATTGTATTCCTAAAACATCTGATAATATTTGTGTTGGTAATACAAAATACAATGGGTTCTGTTCTGCTGTTGCTTCTAATTGTTCCATTTGCTTTTGGTTTACAGCTACTAGTCTATCTTGAATTGCATTTAATAAACCTGATACATATTCTTCATCTTGGTCATTAAGTATTACTGCATTTTGATTTGAAAAATCTTCGATGTCTACTGCTTCTGCAAATTGTACTGAATTATTTATTGTATATTTGTAATTTAAATTTTCATTTGTCTGGTTATTTCCTTCAGATTGATAGTTTCCTTGTACTGATATTTCATAACTTTCATTTACATTATTTGAATTTAATCCGTTAAATCTAGCTACTAAGCCTAGATTTAAATTTTTATCAGTATTATTTAATAAGTTAATTGTTGCATTGTATGTTTCTTGCCCTTCACTTTCTGTTCTTTCTAAAGAAAGTTCTAAGTATTCTTGTTTTATTTCTAAACCACTTACTTTGCCATTATTCTTGTATGCAGTAATTTCTATTTCACCGATTTCTGCATCATTTAAATCATCAATTAAATTATCGATGTCTGTTGTTCTTATTTTAGAAGAACTTTGTTGCAAACCTAATAGTTCATTTAGTTGGTTTAGTGTATTTTCATCATTTTTTAGTGTTTCTAAAATTTGTGTCAATACATTTTTTAATTCATCACCTGTTAATGATAGTCTATATCCAACTTTATCTTCTTCACTTATTTTAGAGAACTTACTATTTTCTATCTGATTTATTATATTATCAAAATATGTTGTTTTTAAAGTTTGAATTTGGTCATAAGGTATTTGCAAATTTTGCAAACTTGCAACAGTATCAACAAAACTTAAATCTATATTATCTGCTCCTTGAAGTTCTTGCCCATCTCTAATTGCAATATATTTTGTTCCTATATATTCTGATTGTATTCCTTGCATATCATTTGATTTTCTATAATAAAACGGAAAATTAGTATCATTTGAATAGTTTAATGTAATGTTTTGTTCATTTTTTGCATTTGGTTTATTCATTTTTCCAGAAAAACTTATATTGAAGTTATCAAGTATATCATCATTTTGACCTAAATCTGGAAGTGATATATCAAAATCTATATTTCCATTATCTTCATATGGAGTATTTTGCTTTTTATCTAAATATTGTTTTAATCCATCACCTATGAATCCATCTTCTTGCTGTACTATTTGTGCAGTATATTTGAAAAATAGTTCTTTGTTGCTTTTAAATAAATCTGTAAAGAAATATAAGCAACCAAATGTAATTATTAATGCTAGTATAATAATTAAAATTATTATTGTGGCTTTTAAACCTTTGCTTGTTTTTTGTTTGTTCTCTTTATTTTTCTTTTGCTTCATAGTTACCTCCAACATTATTTTTATTCTTCCCAGTTGTGATATATATTAGAAACATCATCTAAGTCTTCTAGTCTTTCTATTAATCTTTCCATTTTTTCTACACCTTTTTCATCAAGGCTAACTGTTGTTGTTGGTACCATTTGTACTTCTGCTTCTAAGAATTCAAGACCTGCTTCTTCAAGTTTTTCACGTACTGCTGAAAAATCTGCTGGGTCTGTTGTAATTTCATATATTTCTTCTGATGCAACAAAATCTTCTGCTCCTGCGTCTAATGCAAGCATCATTAATTCGTCTTCGTCCATGTCTGTTGAAGCTTTTTCTATTACTATTACTCCTTTTTTATTGAACATATATGATACGCATCCTGTTGTTCCTAAGTTTCCTCCTGATTTGTCAAATGCATGTCTTACGTCTGCTGCTGTTCTATTTTTATTATCTGTTGCAGCTTCTACAATTACCGCTACTCCATTTGGTCCATATCCTTCGTATGTTATTTCTTCATAGTTTTCATTGCTTGTTGATGCTTTTCTTATTGCATTATTTATTGTGTCATTTGGCATGTTTGCTGCTTTACATTTTGCTATTACATTTTTTAATTTTGAGTTTCCTGCTGGGTCTGGTCCACCTTCTTTTACTGCTATTAATAATTCTCTTCCTAGTTTTGTGAATATTTTTCCTCTTGCTGCGTCTGCTTTTCCTTTTTTGGCTTGTATGTTATGCCATTTACTGTGTCCTGACATTTTTTATTCCTCCCTTTGTTTTTGTTTTTATTTATATTGTTTTTAGCAAATTTATTAATTTGTTAATTCTAAAATATTTTATCATACTTTTTTTAGTTTGTGTAGTATTTTTTATAAATTGTAGGATAAATCCAAATTTTTTCCTTCTTTTTATTATTATATTAAATTTGTAGTAAATATAAGAACACATAAAAAATGAATACATCCAATTCTATGTGTTCTTAATTGATAGCCATCAAATTAGCTCATCTACGTCTGAAATCTGGTTTGCGATTTCTTTCAATTCTTTCTATTTCTGCTATTCTTATTCTCAAATTACTTTCCAATTCTGCCACTTCTTTTTTGATTTCTTTATGAGAATATACTACTCCTTTTGATTTCTTTTTTGCTTTTTTTGGCATATCAATCCGCATGATTTATTCTCCTTTCAAAATTTTGATGAAGTTTTATTAGATACATTTACTCCTTATGGAATTTATAAAATAATATCATACATTTTTATTGCTTGCAAATTTATTTTCTTTCTACAAATTGCTCTACTTTCATATGAAGATGATATTTATCTCTCAAATCTGCTATTTCTTTCATCATAGGAGATTTATGGTGTTCATCTAACGCTTCCTGGTTCTCCCATCTATCTATTAATAAAACTGTTTCTTCATCATCCATTGGAAAGAAATATTCATATTTCTTATTTCCTTCTTCAGCTCTGACTCTATCTACAACTCCTTTTTCTACCATTTCCTCTGCAAACTTTCTTGCACTTCCATCTTTTCCTGTATAATAAATATTTATTGTTAAACTCATACTAAAAACCTCCTTATTATTTATCTAATCTTAAACAATTTCCAATAGTATCTCCTGTTCTTAAATATGTGTAGTTTGGAAATTCAAATAATACTGGACTAAATTTCGTATAATCTATTTTCCCTTTTTCATCTAAGTTTTCTTCTTGAACATAAGTATTTGAAATAGTCATAATAAAGTTATCAAAAGTATCTGTTTCATAATTATCTTCTACTTTACATTCCATAACAACCGGTGCATTATTTATAATTGGAGTTCCTGCTTCTCCTATATGATATTCAAATACATCTGATTTATCTTGTTTACTTCCGCTTATACTACCTACATAATCTGCTTTCTTTAGCATTTCCTCATTTACTATATTAATAGATAAAATTTTTGTATCTTTGATTCCTTTGTTTGTATAATGTGTTTTAACTAAACTTACCATTACCCTATCATGTCCTATAATTCCACTATGTCCTGCTAAAAGCCAATTTACTTTTCCATCTACCATTGTTCCTATTACTAATAATGGCATTGGGTATAACGCTAATTTTGAACCTATATTTTTTTGCATTTTCATCTTCTCCTTATTATAAATTTATTAATTGTTTTTCTCATGTTCCAATAAATATTTCTTTTTATCTATTCCACCTGCATATCCAGTTAAATCTCCATTTGTTCCTACAACTCTATGGCATGGAATTATTATTGAAATTGGATTATGCCCAACAGCTCCTCCAACTGCTTGTGCTGACATTTTAGTAATTCCTTTTTGTTTTGCAATTTCTTCAGCAATTTTTTTGTATGTGGTTACTTTGCCATAAGGTATATCACATAATATTTTCCAAACTGCTTGTCTAAATTCACTTCCAATAGGATTTAGTCCTAATTCGTTTATGCGTGGTTTTTCATTGTTAAAATATCTGTCTAGCCAATTTTTTGTTTTAAGTAGTATCTTATCATTTTCGTTTTCTTTCATTTCTTCTAAAAAATTAGACTTATAGTATTTTTGTCCTTCAATCCATAATCCTATTAGTTTGCCCTCTTTACTTGCTAGTAATAGATCTCCTATTGGAGATTTATAGTGTGCCTTGTAAATCATTTAATACCACTTCCCTTTTTAATATTTTGACTATTAAAAATATAGAGAATAGAATCATTCTATCCTCCTTATTTTCTCAATTCTGCATGTAAAGTTTTCTCTAATTCAGAAATAATTGAATCCATAACATTATTTATTTCTTCATCACTAAGAGTTTTATTCTTATCTCTAAAGATTAAAGAATATGCAACACTTTTCTTGTTTTCTCCAAGTTTTTCATTTCTGTAAATATCAAATAATTTCATACTTTCAAGAAGTTTTTTACCTTTTTTAGTAATTATCTTTTCAATTTGACCTACTTCAACTTCTTCATCAACAATTATTGCAATATCTCTTTCAACTGCTGGGAATTTAGGAATTTCTATATATTTCTTATTCTCTCTTGAATATTTTACTAATTTTGTAATATTAATTTCTGCTAAATATGCTCTTTTTTCTATATCATAATTTTGTAATACTTCTGGATGTACTTCTCCGATTGTTCCTATTACATCAATTCCTATTTTGATATTTGCACATCTTCCTGGATGATATGATTTGTTATCTCTTTCTTTTTCCACATCATATCTATTTACACTTATTGCTTCTAAGATATTTTCAATAATTCCTTTTAGTACATAAAAATCAACATCTTCTCCATACATTCCTATTGTTAAAATATCTTCTTGTACTGGAACTTCTCCATCTTCTACTTGATGATTTGTATTTTTGTAATTTCTAGATATATCAAATAATTTTACATTTTGATTTTTCTTATTTGCATTTGTTGCAAGTATTTGCATCATACTTGGAACTGTTGATGGTCTCATCAATTTGAATTCTTCACCTAATGGATTTTGTAAAGTTATTGCATATTTTTGAACTTCCTCTGAAATGTTTGATTTTTCTAAGTCTTTTTTGCTTATAAATCCATATGTATAAATTTCTGATAGACCACTGTCTACTAATACATCTCTAACTTTCTTAATTATTTTTTGTTCTTTATTTCTAACACCTAAAGTTGTATCTGCTTTTATTAAAGTTGTATCTAATTTATCATACCCATAAAATCTTGCAATTTCTTCTGCGATGTCAGCTAAACATGTTAAATCCATTCTGAAATATGGTGAAATTGCTAAATCATTTTCTACTTTTATTTCTAATTTTTCTAATATTTCAATCATTTCTTGTTTTGATAATTTAGTTCCTAGTAGATTATTGATTCTTTCTACCTCTAATTTTATTTTATGGATTTCTTGTTTTGTAGGATAAACATCAACTTTTCCATCTACAACTTCTCCACTACCAGTTAATTCAACTAATTCAACTGCTCTATTTACTGCTCTTAATGCATTTTCAGCAGATAAACCTTTTTCAAATCTTGAAGAGCTTTCGGTTCTTAGTCCTACTTTTTTAGCTGTTTTTCTTACACTTCCACCATAAAATACTGCTGACTCAAATACTACTGTTTCAGTATCATTTTCTATTTCTGAATTTAGTCCACCCATAACTCCAGCAATTGCTACTGCTTTCTTGTCATCTGCAATTACTAAATCATCTTCATTTAATTCTCTTTCTTGTTCATCTAAGGTTGTAATTTTTTCTCCATTTTTTGCTCTTCTAACAGTGATATGTTTTCCTTCAATAGAATTAATATCAAAAGCGTGCATTGGTTGGCCTAATTCTAACATTACATAGTTTGTAATATCAACTATATTATTGATACTTCTAACACCACAAGCTCTTAATCTTCTTTTCATCCAATCTGGTGATTCTTTGATTTTTACATTTTTTACAACTCTTGCAATATATCTATAACATAAGTCAGGAGCTTCGATATTAACTTTTAATCCTTCTATTTCTTTTTTATCTTCAACTTCTAATTTATCTAAATTTCCTCTTGGATTTTTAAATTCTTTATTCAAAGATACTGCTGTTTCTCTTCCTAAGCCTTCAATAGAAAAACAATCTGGTCTATTTGAAGTAATTTCAAAATCGATAATATCTTCTCTTAAATTTAAAACTTCAACAATGTCTTTTCCTAAATCTTTTTCTAAACTTTTATCTAAAATCATTATTCCATGTTCGATTTGTCCTGGATAATCCGCTAAATCTAAGTTTAGCTCTCCAACTGAACACATCATACCACAAGAATCAATTCCTCTTAGTTTTCCTGTTTTAATTTTAACACCATTAGGTAATTCTGCTCCATCTTTTGCAATTGGTACAATATCTCCAACTTTTATATTATCTGCACCTGTAACAATTTGTATTTTTTCTGTTCCAACATCAACTTTTGTAACTACCAATTTATCTGCATCTGGATGTTTTTCTATTTCTAAAATTTTTCCAACAACAACATTTTTTATATCATTTCCTTTTTCGTCTATTGTTTCAACTTTAGAACCTGTCATTGTTAAAATATCACCTAATTCTGTTGGCGTTACATCAATATCACTATACTCTTTTAACCATTCGATACTTGCTTTCATCTATCTTTCTTCCTTTCCTGCTATTTTTTTCCTATCTATCCCAACCATTAAATCTTTTGTCTGGTTGATATCTCCTAGCATTTTGCCAATTTCCAAATGTTGCTTCATTCCTACTTTCCATTTGCTTTCTTTGTATTGCTTCTAATGAATCTTTTCTAAACTTATCTCTCCAATCTGGAATTAAAACTTTTACTACATAATTTCCATTTTCATCAAAACTTGCTTGTGTATCAACATTTCCATTTTTTCTCATAATTTGTTTTATTTCTTCTATATAACTTTCGTTTCTTTTTCCGTCTTGAAATCTAAATACTTTTGTTTTCACTAATTTTAACACTCCTTAATAAATTAAATTTTTAATAATTATTATTTACAAAAAAATTATTTAATATTTTTCTTAAAATTTCTACTTTTGATTTTAAACCCTAAAATTGTTTTAAAAATCTTACATCATTTTCGAATAATAATCTCATGTCCTCTATTCCGAATTTTGCCATTGCTACTCTTTCTACTCCAAACCCAAATGCAAATCCTGAATATTCTTCTGGGTCTATTCCACAATTTCTTAAAACATTTGGATGTACCATTCCACATCCTAAAAGTTCTATCCAACCTTCTCCTTTGCATACTCTGCATCCTTTTCCCCCACATACAAAGCATGATACATCTGCCTCTGCTGATGGTTCTGTAAATGGGAAATGATGTGGTCTGAATCTTATTTTTGTTTTTTCACCTAAACATTTTTTAGCAAACATTTCTAATGTTCCTTTTAAATCTGTCATAGCAATATTTTTGTCAACAACTAATCCTTCTACTTGATGGAATACTGGTGAATGTGTTGCATCTACGCTATCTGAACGATAAACCGCTCCAGGACATATTATTTTTATTGGTGGTTTTTGATTTTCCATTACTCTTGCTTGTACTGGTGATGTTTGACTTCTTAATACTATATCATCCGTGATATAAAATGTGTCTTGAAGGTCTCTTGCTGGATGGTCTGGCGGTGTGTTTAATTTATCAAAATTATATATTGCTTTTTCGACTTCTGGTCCGTCTGCTATTTCATATCCCATTCCTAAGAATATTTCTTCTACTTCTTGAATTACTTGTGTTATTGGATGTAATGAACCTAAATTAATTTTTTTGCTTGGTTCTGTAACATCAATGTTTTCTGTTTCTAATCTTTTTTCTAATTCTTTTCTATTTAATTCTTTTTCTTTTTGAGTAAATAATCCATCTAACTCATCTCTTACTTGATTTACAAGACTTCCTATTACTGGTCTTTCTTCTGGTGATAATTTTCCCATTCCTCTTAATACTACTGTCAGTTCACCTTTCTTACCTAAATATTTTACTTTTAAATCACTCAATTGTCTTAAATCCAGACAATCTTTAATTTCTTTTAGTGAATTTTCTTTGATTTTTGCAATTTCTTCTTTCATTATTATATTTTCTCCCTTCTTTTTCAAATTTAAATTAATATTCTATATCAATATGGTCTATATGTATGTGTTGCTTTATATTGTCCATAAATTTTATTACTGTATTTTTCAAAGCGTTTTTGCATTTTATCTTCTTTTGGTTTTTTATCCTTTTTTGTATTTTCAGCTAATAACAATTTATTTTTCTTTTTTAACCTCAATTTTATGAATATATTTTTTATAAAACTATTTTTATTTTTAAATATAAAAGTTATGATATATACTCCAAAGTTATTTAAATGTACTTGTACATCAATTTCTTTTTTAGGAAATTCTTTTTTTGTTTCATCAATACTCTTTTCTACTTCATCTTTACTATATATTTTAGAATCCATATAGTATTCTAGATATTTTGTTCTATTCATATTCTCACATCCTATCAAATTTTATTTAAAATTTAATTTCTTTCAAAAAGCCACTTCATCCTTGAATTAGGACGAAATGGCTTATCTTTCGTGGTACCACCTAAATTTATCAGTCTCAAAATATTTCTATTATTTTTATTACTAACCTCATTATTGTTTTAACGGTGTTCTACCGCTTTTCCCTACTCTTACTATTGTAAGTATAATTTCAGAAAAAGACCTAAAAAAGTGAAATTTCTATATAATATTATCAATGGATTCCAGCCATAGTCCATTTTCTCTTTTGATAATTTTTTCTTATATATACTTTGCTTTTTTGTTGGTTTTATCTATTCACATATAATATTTTATCATAAAATTTGCCATTTATCAATAGTTTTTCAAAAATCTATGTTAAAATCTCATATTCAAAAACATTAACTTCTTTAATATTAATTTTAGAAAAATCATTATCTTTTTCTTCAAAATTAATCATATGAAATTTTTTTTCAGATTTTTGCTCTAATTTTACTTTACTAATATCAACTAAGATTTTAGTTGATAAATCCTGTCCTACTGGCAAAGTTTTATTTTGATTATCATAAAAAATAATATTTGTATAGCTAATTGCATTAATACCTTTTTTCAAATTTATTTTATATAAATTAATTTTACCTACGCCTTGGTTAACAATTTCATTCATTTCAAATTCTTCATTTATGTTAAACAAATTAAAATTATTATTTTTAAGTTCTTCGTCTGCAATTGCTTTATATATAGGTAAATCATCAACTGCAACAACTTTTTCAAGTGCATTTTTAATATTTCCTACTATTTTTTCTAATGCCAATTTGTATCCTATTTGTTTTGTATTTTTATTTATTTCTAAAATACTATATTTGTCTTTTGCTATTTCTCTATGCTTTTTATTCTTTATCTTTGATACTTTAGTTCTATCATGAACAATTCCACCAAAAATATCAAACTCTTCATCTGCTGTTAACATTTTTTCTTCTTTGGCTTCTTTTTTTATTTCTTTTAAACTATTTTCTATATCTTTAGGTAAAACTTCATTATTCTTTACCTTATTTAATATATCAACTAAATTTGTTGATAAAAGATATAAACTATCTGTTTCGTCCTTTGTTAAAACTCTTCTTTGAATTTTGTCCATCATTTTTCCAAATTTTTCGAAATCTTCTTCAAAGTCAAATACTTTGGTGATTTTCTTTATTGTACTTACTTCTTCTACTTCACCTTCTGCAAGTGCTGCAACTTCATCCTTATTTGTATACTTCCAAAATTCAAATATGCTTTTTTTGTGGCTATCTATTTCCTCAATAAATTTTGTTGCATTTTCAATTTTCTTTTTTCTGTTTTTATTTTTTAGTTTTAGTGCATTTATATCCATTAATAAGTTTTTAAGTTCATTTTCTAATTTTGCTAATTCTTGATATAATTCTAAAAGTTCTTCAATTGTATAATTTCCTTTTTTAGGTTTATTTCTTGTTTTTTTCTTTTTTGCTTTTTCTGGTTTTTCATTATCTATTATTTCTTCTTGTTTTTCTATTTTTTTATTTTTGCTTTTTTTACTATATTTAAAATAATATTTAAATTTACCAAAAAAAGTTTTTTTACACTCTAAAAAGGTTGAAATTTGTTTTTCTTTTGCAAGATATTCTATTTCTTGCATTGCGCCTTCTTCTTGTAATTTTTTTAATTTAATTCTATTTTCTTCTATCAATTCATTAGCTACTTCTATTTTTTCTAAACCTAAAACATATTGATCTAATATCCATTGTGGCAATTCTATATATTCCATTTTTTCGTCTTCAAAATAAAATTCAATCTCTCCATTTTTATCTATATCTGTGATAAAATGGAAATATTCTGGGAGTTCTGTTTGTAGTATAAACATTGCCTTTAGCAACTTATAAAATTGTGTAGCTTCTTCTTTGTTTTTCAACTTTTTATTATATGAACTTTTTACTTTTTCATAGACTTCTGTTTCTCCAACAATTTGAATAGTTAACTCGTCTTTTTTGTTATATACCTCATATATTAAAGGCCAATCTTTTGTAAATAACCATAAATAGTTTTCCAAGTCTTCAAATTCATTTTTTCTTATATATTCACTACTATATCCTACATTTCTAATTGGTACAAATATTTTCCCTGTTCTTCTTTTTTCTAATTGTTTTTTTAGCAAAAAGAAAAATGTCGAATAATCTGCTTCTTCTGTTGGGACTAACATAAAATATTTGTCTGTATTTTCTGAATAGTATATTTGCCATAAGTAATTTCCTTCAAATTTTACTTTGAATGGAATCTTTTTATTCAAGTTTGCTTGCTCTTCTTCTATTTTTTCTATATCTTCAATCTTAACTTGTCTTAGCATTTCTAAAAACTTTGTATATTTTAATATATTTTCTTCATTTTTCTGATCTAGATATTCATATAAAGGACTCGCATTTTTATATTTTTCTTCTAATTCATCTAATCTATTTGTTGGAGTTAATAATATTTGAATATCTTTTATTGGAACATAACGATATTGCCTATATTGTTTCTCGTCATAAAATTTAGGAATTCTAAAATCTAGTGGTTCAAACTTTTTTATTGATGCTGGTATTTTGTCTAAATCTAATCCAATGTATTCTAATTTTTCCTCTATATTTTCTTGTACTTTTAGTTTTTTAGGCAATTCTTTTTCTCTCCTTTCGCTAATTATTTAATAATATCATAAAAATTTTCAAATTCATATCCTTGTTCTCTTAAATACGAAATAATTTGTGGTAATGCTTCTGCAGTTACTTTTTTTGCTGGTGCATCATGCATCAATATTACAACACTATTTCTATTTTGTGTTGTTTCTTGTAATCTTGCTAATTCAAAGTCAATACTTAAATCATTTGTTTCGGCATCTCCATTTAAAGCATTCCAATCAACATGTACAATATTATTTTGCTTTAATAATTCATTTGCTTGACTTTTTATGTCTGCATATTTTCCTCCTACAAGTCCTCCAGGAAATCTAAATAAATGTGAATTATATTCTGGCACACCTATTGCGTTTTTTACAGCATCATTACATCTATTATATTCGTCTAAGACTGCTTGTGGAGTTGCATATATATTTTCATATATATGTGAATATCCATGATTTGCAATGTAATGACCTTCATCATAAATTCTTTTTACTACATCTGGTTTTGCCTCTACTCTTGATCCCAAAACAAAAAATGTTGCTTTTACATTTTCTTGTTTTAATACATCTAGAATTGTATTTGTAACACTTGAAGGTCCATCATCAAAAGTCAAAAATGCACGTTTTGTATCAGAATGATATATTTTTTCTATATTCTGCATTCCTTGTTCTGTTAATTTTGGAATTTTAGCTTGTCTTTCCGCTTCTTGTTTTTCTAATTCTTGTTTTTCAAGAAGTGCTATTTGTTCTTCATATTGCTTTGCTATTTTACTATTTCTAATTATATTTATAGAATAATTAGCAACAAATATCAGTAGTATTAACATTGTTATAATTAATACTACTAATGCTATTTTTAAAACTACTTCTTTATTAATTTTATCTTCTGTTTTTATAAGATATATTCCTAGATTTCTTTCTCCTTTTAACATCCCATTTTCTACATCCTTATATAATTTAATTTGTTTTTTCAATTGTTCTTATAATATTGCTACTTGAAGAATCATTTACATTATCGTCACTTTTTATTCCTTGTATATATGATGCATATGCTATAACTGCTATAAAGAAAATAACCACTATTACTAGTACTCTAAATACGATATCTCCTAAAGTAGGTTCTTCCTTGTGTTTTCCTTTTGTTGTTTTCTTTCCTTCTTCTTTTTTATTTTGTAATTTTTTGTCGTCTTTTGTTTCTTTCATAATAAATCTCTCCCTTCATTTTTTAATTAATTTATTACTAGTTATTTTTCATCGCATCTTTTAGGTATTCAATTTCTTCTTCTAGCTTTAATCTCATAAAAATTGGTTCACCTTTTTCAATCACTTTAGCATTTTCTATTTTATTATATTCTCCTTTTAAGCTATCCCAATTTTTTAAGTCTTCATTATTTATTCCAATTTGTCTTAATATATTATCTGCAGTATCATTCATAAATGGTTTAATCAATATCGCTATTTTTCTTAAATTTTCAATTAAATGATACATTGATGATTTTAATTCTTCCATTTTTTCTTCTTTAGCTAGACCCCATGGCATTGTTTCATCAATATATTTATTTGTTCTAGAAATCAAATTCCAAATTTCTTGAATACTATTTGCTATTTCATATTGATTCCATTTTTCCTCAAATTTATCTATTTGTCCAATAGTATATTTTTCAAATTCCTCATCTACTTCATTTGGTGTACCATTATATTCTGGAACTTGTCCATTAAAATATTTATTTACCATTGATACTGTTCTATTTAATAAATTGCTTAAATCATTACATAGGTCAAAATTATATCTTTCAACAAAACTTTCAGGTGAGAATATTCCGTCTTGAGATACTGGTAGTTCTCTTAATAAAAAGTATCTAGTAGCATCTAAACCATATCTATCAATTAATGTCTCTGGATATATTACATTTCCCTTTGATTTTGACATTTTACCATCTTTCATCATAAACCAGTTATGAACAAAAATTGTTTTTGGCAATGGTAAGTCTAATGCCATTAGGAATATTGGCCAATAAATCAAATGAAATCTTGCAATATCTTTTCCAACAATTTGTAAATCTGCTGGCCAGTATTTTTTAAATAATGTATCATCTTCTGATAAATATCCTAAAGCTGTTAAATAATTTGTTAATGCGTCTAACCACACATAGATTACATGTTTTGGGTCTTTTAGTACTTTTATTCCCCAATCAAATGAAGTTCTTGTTACACATAAGTCTTCCAAACCTGGTTTTATAAAGTTATTTATCATTTCTGTTTTTCTATATGCTGGTTTTATAAAGTCTGGATGTTCATCATAATATTTTAATAATTTATCTACATATTTTTTCATGTTAAAGAAATATGCTTCCTCTTTCATTAGCTTAACTTCTCTACCACAATCTGGACATTTTCCATCAACTAATTGTGTTTCAGTAAAATATGTTTCACATGGTATACAATACCAACCTTCATATTCACCTTTATATATATCTCCTTGCTCCATAAATCTATCAAATATTTTTTGAACTATTTTTGTATGTCTTTCTTCAGTTGTTTGTATGAAATCATCATATTGGATGTCCATTTTTGCCCACAATTCTTTTGCCATTTTTGCCATTTCATCTACATACTCTTTTGGTGTTTTTCCAGCATCTTCTGCTTTTTGCTCAATTTTTTGTCCATGTTCATCTGTTCCTGTTAGCATGTAAGTGTGTTCACCTTTTAGTTTGTGATATCTCTTCATGCTATCTGCTAAGACTGTTGTATATGCTGTTCCTACGTGGAATCTTCCACTTGGATAATATATTGGTGTTGTTACATAAAATTTATCGCTCATATCTTCCTCCTTGTCCCCTATCTTATCATAATTAAAGAAAAATAGCAATAAAATCTATTGCTATTTTTCATTTTGTCTATTCATCTTTTGCAGTATTTATTTTTAATAATTTAAATATTTCAACTATTACTAATGGTGCTATAATTAGACCTAATAATTCAACAATATTTTCTGTTGGTAATACTGGTATGCTAAAGATATTTCTTAATGCTGGTACAAGTAATATTACTAACATTAAAGCTGCAGAACCAAGTGTTGCCCATATTAGCTTACTATTTCCTTTTATTCCTGTTTTAAATATTGATAATTTATTATTTCTTATACTATATACATGCACTAGTTCTGAAAAAGCAAGTGTAACAAATGCCATTGTTTGTCCTACTTCTATTTTTGATTCATCTAATGTTAATCCATCTATTGGCGTAGTTGTTGTAGCTAGTCCTATCATAAATGCTGCAAGTGTTAGTAATCCTATCATTACTCCTTGATAGATTACTCTCCAGGTCATTCCTTTAGTAAATACTCCTTTTCCTGGCTTATTTGGTTTTCTATTCATTATATCCTTATTTGCTGGGTCAAAGGCTAATGCTAAAGCAGGTAAAGAGTCTGTTACTAAGTTTATCCATAAGATGTGTATTGGTAATAATATTTCTAAATGTGCAATATCTGTTATTCCAAACCAATTTGCAAATAGTGGTGTACATAGTGTTGCTAAAAATAGTACTACTATTTCTCCAACATTACTTGATAACAAGAATTGAATTACTTTTAAAATGTTATCATATATACGTCTACCTTCTTCTACTGCTGATACTATTGTTGCAAAGTTATCATCTGTTAATATTACGTCTGCTGCTTCTTTTGCAACATCTGTTCCTACAACTCCCATTGCACATCCTATATCAGAGGTTTTTAATGCTGGGCTATCATTTACTCCATCACCAGTCATAGCAACTATTTCTCCATTTTTTTGCCATGCTTTTACTATTCTTACTTTATGTTCTGGTGATACTCTTGCATAAACTGAATAATGTCTAACATTTTTCTCTAACTCTGCATCTGTCATTTTTTCTAGTTCTGTACCTGTTATTGCTTCATCTTCATTTTCTAATATTCCTAATTTTTTAGCTATTGCTGTTGCTGTGATTTTATGGTCTCCTGTTATCATTACTGTTTTTATTCCTGCTGTTTTACACTTTTCAACTGCCTTTTTAGCTTCTTCTCTTGGAGGATCAATCATTCCTACCATTCCAATAAATATTAAGTCATTTTCTATTGTTTCCATCTCTTCTTTTGATGGTTCATGGTCTATTTCTTTATATGCTCCGGCAAGTACTCTTAAAGCTTCTTTTGCCATACCTTCATTATTTTGTTTTATTATTTTTGTATAATTTTCTAAGTCTTGTTTTATTTCTCCATTTAATAAGTAACTATTACATCTATTTAATAATTCGTCTACTCCACCTTTTGTAAATACAACATATTTTCCATTTACTTTATTTACTGTTGTCATTAATTTTCTATCTGAATCAAATGGTATTTCTTCAACACGTGGCATTTGGTCATATATACTTGGGTCAAAGTCTAATCTAAAAGCCATATCTACTAATGCTGTTTCTGTTGGGTCTCCTGTTAGTGTTCCATCTTTGGAAATTTTAGTGTCATTACAAAACATATTTACATATACTAATTTTTTAATATCTTCAGTAATATTATTTTTGTATTCTTCTAAATTCTTTGTTTCTGAATTTATAAAGATTTTTTCTACTGTCATCTTATTTTGTGTTAGAGTTCCTGTTTTATCCGAACATATTACTGTTGCACTTCCTAAAGTTTCAACTGCTGGAAGTCTTTTTACAATTGCATTTCTTTTAACCATTTTTTGAACACCAATTGCAAGTACTATTGTAGATACTGCAACTAGTCCTTCTGGTATTGCTGCAACTGCAAGTGATACTGCTGTCATAAACATATGGATTGGTTCTTTTCCTTGTATTAAACCAACTATAAATATGAATATACAAATTAATAATGCTGCAATTCCTAGTGTTTTTCCTAATTTGTTTAATTTGTCTTGTAGTGGTGTTGTTTGTTCTTCTGCTTGATTTATCATACCAGCTATTTTTCCAACTTCTGTTGTCATTCCTGTTTCAACTACTATTCCTTTTCCTCTACCATATGTTACTAAACTTGATGAAAATAGCATATTTAGTCTATCTCCTAAACTTGTTTCTTCATCTTCTATTTTTTCTGTTGTTTTTTCAACTGGTACTGATTCTCCTGTTAATGATGCTTCTTGTGATTTTAAATTTACTGCCTCAATAATTCTTAAATCTGCTGGAATATAGTCACCAGTATCTAATACTACAATATCTCCTGGTACTAATTCTTTTGCAGGAACTACTGTTACTTCGCCATTTCTAATTACTTTTGATGCATGGTCTGTTAGTTTTTGAAGTGCTTCCAATGATTTCTCTGCTTTTGATTCTTGGGTTACTCCTATAATTGCATTTACTACAACAACTATTAATATTATTATTGTGTCTGTTATCCCTTCTCCTTCTGCAACTCCAACAACACCAGATACTATTGCTGCAATAATTAATACAATTATTGAGAAATCTTTAAATTGGTCTAAAAATTTTTGAAATAAACTTTTTTTCTTCTTGGATTTTAATTCGTTTAACCCATATTTTTCTTTTCTTTTTGCTACTTCTTCAGTTGTTAGCCCTTTCTCTAGATTTGTTTCTAGTTCTTTTTCTACTTCTTTAACATCCTTTTGAAACCAATTGCTTTTTTGCAATTTTCATCAACTCCTTATTTATATATTGTATATTTTAAACAATTTTGTAAATAATATTATTATATCTTTGTTTTTCTTCATTTTTTAATTTTTTCCTTCGTTATAGAAAGTATTGTTTTCTATAACATAAATTAAAAGAGACTTTTAAAAGGTTTTACAAATTTTGATTTGTGTTTCCTTTTAAAAGTCTTGCTTACTATTTATTAGCTTACTAACCAGATACTATTTAAATATCGCGACTGTTGATTAGTAATTTAAAGCTACTCCCTTTTAACTTTATTTCATAATATATTTGGTGACCCGTACGGGAATCGAACCCATGATTCCACCTTGAGAGGGTGGCGTCTTAACCGCTTGACCAACGGGCCTTGTTGACACCCTCTAGTTATATCATTTTTTTTTATATTCGTCAACCACTTTTGAACTAAATTTGTATTTTACATAAAAATAATGTATAATAAATATATCAAATGTTTAGGAGGACACGCACTATGAGTAATGAAAAAAATTTTTCAACGACACCTGTAAACAATCAAACTTCTTTTAAGGAAATTGAAGCTCGGCGTTATAGCAAGTTAGAAAAATCCTCAGAAGAAATGTTCAAACCTTCAAGAAAAGAAGCTAAACCTCTTGAAGTCGGATTTGAACGTACAAAAGAGATCCTAGGCCTCTAAGCTTAGGATTTCTTTTATTCTGTTATTTTGATTAGTTAAATATAAATAACCCATCAAAGCCTCAAAAGCAGTTGCATGCATATATTCTTGAACATTAGAATTTTTAGGTAAATGATGATTTTCTGCATTTCTTCCTCTTCTGACTATATCTTTTTCTTCATCAGTTAATTTATCATATATTTTTTGTAATAATTCAGCTTGTGCTTTTGCTTTAACATATTTAATTGCTTCTATATGTAATTTATGAGGTTTTAAATTTGTTTCATTAACTAATTTTGTTCTAATATATAATTCATACACACAATCTCCCACATATGCCCAAGTTAGTGGCGATAACAAATTTACTTCCTCGGGTGTTCTTTTTATTTCAAATAATTTTTCCATTTTTTATACCTTCATTTTTCTATCTTTTTAATTTAATTTATATATAAATATAAAGGTCCGTCCCTAAATCCCTGATTTTAGGGATTTTTAGGACCGTCCCCTAATCCCTTTTTTCAATTGTAATCCTACCAAGTTTACCATTCTTAAATTCATCTAATAATATTTTAGCTGTTTTTTCATCATCAATATTTCCACCTGATATTATACAACCACGTTTCTTTCCTATTTCTAATATTACTTCATATATGTTAATATTTTCTGCTTGTTCTTGATTTAAAATTTGCTCTACATTTTTTTCATCCAATTTATATCTTTCACATAATAGCTTTCTTTCATTTTCTAATAAAAACTTTGTTAATTCATATGCTACTTCAATTCTCTGTAAAACATCTTCTTTAATTGTGCCTGTAAATGCCAAATGCAGTGCAACTTCTTCACTTTCAAATTTTGGCCATAATACTCCCGGTGTGTCTAACAACTCAATATTTTCATTAATTCTAATCCATTGTTTTTGTTTTGTTACACCTGGCTTATTTCCTACTCCTGCTGTAACTCTTTTTGATATTCTATTTATAAATGATGATTTACCTACATTTGGTATACCTATTACCATTGCTCTAATTTTTCTACCTATTCTTCCTTTTTCAGCCTGCAACTTTAAGTCCTCACCCATTATTTGCTCAACTTTTTTTATGCAGTCTTGTATTCCTTTTCCCGAATTAGAATCTGTTAATACTGCTGGTATTCCTTGTTTTTCAAAATATTCTACCCATTTTTTATTTTGTCCTTCATTTGCTAAATCAGATTTGTTTAATACGATTAATTTTTTCTTATTTTTAGTAATTTGTGCTATATCGGGATTTTGGCTTGATATTGGTATACGTGCATCTAATAGCTCAATTACAATATCAACTAATTTTAAATCTTCTGTTATTTGTCTTCTGGTTTTTGCCATATGACCAGGATACCAATTAATATTAGTTTTACTACTATTTTCATTTAGTTCATTTTTTGACATATTTTCACTTCCTTGTTTTGGTTTAATATTTGAAACATTGTACTAATAATGTGTCCCCAAAAGGGCAAAAATGTCCAAACGGAAACGTCCCATTTGGACAATGTCGCATGAGAAACGTCCCAAATGCGACATTACAATGTTCTATAATTATTCTTATCTGCCCTTTCATCAAGTTTTCTATCAAATTTTTCATTTTTATAAAACCAGTCTGTTTTCTTATCTTTTGGGTGTGCTTTTCTATTTTTATCTAGTAACAAGTCTAACAATACTGCTATTGGTAAAGCTATTCCTAATAAAGCTATAAATCCATTAAGATATATTGTTATATCTACTAATCCTTCACCTGGATTTGCCATATTTTCAAAAGTTGATACTAAATTTGTACCAAAATACATACCATATGCTACTAAATATAACAATGCTCCTACCATTTTTCTTTTTACAATTAATATCATACAAAGTAAAACTACAAATAATAGTATTATTTCCATTTGTTGATTATAAGGTACAATTCCACCTAGATCTTTTCCTATTTCATACATAAATGCTACAATTAATCTAAATACCCAAAACATTGCAACAAACATAACTAATAAAATTGTTGAAAAATTTTTCATTCGTTATCCACCTCTTATTTTTCACATCTAGTCTACAAAATCAAAGTCATCTTTAAATTTTTCTTTGAAAATCTCAAATACTTTATTTAATGTATCCTCATCTTCAATACTAACATAACTTTCTTCATCTGAATCGTCATCAGTATCTTCTACTTTAAGTATCACTACTTCTCCTTCTTCTTCTTCTCCCTCTGCTGTAACTGGTAATAATACAACATATTCTTCATTATCTAATTCTATTAAATCTAAAAATTCAAATTTAACTTCATTTCCTTCTTCATCATTTAGTATTATTACATTATCTAAATCCTCTTCATTAAAATTTTCTTCCATAATTCTTATTCTCCTTTCAATTTTTTTAATTTATAATAAATTACAATTATAATAACTTAATTTAATTTAGTAATTTTTTCAATAGCCTTATTTCATTACTAGATATTATCTATACTTGATAATAGTTTCATAATAATTTGTTAGAAAGTTTGATATATAAATATTTTTTAATGATTTGAATGTGACCGGAATAGTTTTAGCAAATTCTTAAGATAAAACCGTAAAAGGTCCTGTTTTCGGGTATTGTTGCGGTTTTATCTTTAGAATTTCTTAAACGTTATGTAGGGTAGCCGAAAATCTTTAAGAATATTTATATATCAAGCTTTCTCTATCCTTTTATAACAAAAACTATTATCTAGTAAAGTTTCATCATTTTTTATTCATATATGTCTCCAAAATATAAACAGCAGAAATTGTATCCACTATATCCTTTTTTTTATGCTTGTCCACATTTAAAAAATTCATAGTTTTATGTGCTTCTACTGTTGTTAAACGTTCATCAACAGTTTCAATCTTTATTTTATTATATTTACATTTTAATTTATGAATAAACTCTCCGAGTCGCTTTCGCTCTTTCCGAAATATCTCCATTCATATGTAATGGAATTCCTACTACAATTGTATCTATTTCATTATTATATTTTTCTAAAATTTCATCTAGTCTTTTCAACACAACTTTATCAGAACCTTTTCTTTGAATTGTTTCTAACCCTTGAGCTGTTATATTTAGAGCATCTGTTATTGCAATTCCAACTCTAGCTTCTCCATAATCTATTCCTAATATTCTCATTTTAATCTTCTAATCCTATATAATTTTTTACCATTTTCTCTAAAAGTTCGTCTCTTTCTATTGTTCTTATTTTATTTCTTGCATCATTATAACTTGTTATATATGTTGGATCTCCTGACAATATATATCCAACAATTTGATTTATTGGATTATATCCTTTTTCCACTAATGCTTCGTACACTTCTTTTAATATTTCTTTAGATTTTGTATTTTCTTCTCTTTCAACCTTAAAACTCATTGTTTTATCAAATTCCATCTAAATTACCTCCTTTTTAAATATTTGTTATATCACTTTCATTTGTCGGAGCACTATCTAAATACTCTTCTAATTTTTTTAAAACTTCTTCTAATGCTGTTCCTTTATAATATGAAGATATTACGATATTGATTCTTGGCACAGCCACATCTCCGTTTTCTTGCATTGATTTGTTTCTTCTTGCTACATCTAAGTTAAGTTCCTGCATCTCTTCTTGTGTCAATTGTATCTTCATACTTTCAATTTTATCTTTCATTTCATTTAAATAATCTGCTACACTATTTGTTTCAACTCCTGAAAATGCAATTACAAACTTAGGTCCCATATATCTGACAAATACATATTCACTTGATAAATCCTCTTGTACAGCACGACTTATTTCTGTAATGACTTTATTTCCAAGTTCTCTACAATATTTTTTGTTTATTTCCTGAATGTTTATTATTTTAAACATACATATTGTTGATATAGTGTATTGGTCTATTATTTTCTTTCCTTCTCCATACAAATATTCTTCTGAATACAATCCTGTAAATAAGTCTTTTCTTACTATGGTTTCCAAAGTTTTTTGGTGTACTACTGTTTTTAATACTGAGACTATATTTTCTTTTATTACTTCCAGAACTGTCGTATCTACATTATCAAAATCATGTGGTGTACCACTTTCAATAATCCAATATCCTATATAAACATTATCTATGTATAATGGAAAGAAGATTGCAGATTTTGCTCTTCCAAACTCCATTTCTTGATATGGCAATCTCTCATTATCATTATTTACTGTAACATATTTAGGTGTTGCAGTTTGTATACTATCTTTAAACATCTCAACATCTTGTAATCCCTTTAAAGTATCCCAATGCTTTTTATCCACATTTGAAGCTTTTACCTGATATTCAGCGCCGTCAAACACAACAATAGTAGAATATTTAATTTCATATCTTTCTATTAATATATCATTAATTTTCTTTATTTTCTCGTCTACTGTTGAAGTTTCTCCTATTGCATTCATAAAGTCCTGTACAACATACAAATTTGTTATTTTCTGATTCATATTTTTAAATTTTTGTATTTTTTTGTGTATTGTTACATTATATATTATTAGTCCAATCACAATAAGAACTAATATTACTACTACTGCTATTATCACGACTATTTTACCTCCTCAAGTTCTATTTAAAATCTTCTAATATCTTCTTTTCATCTGATCCAAAGTATTGTTCATATTTGGTGAAAAAACATTATTGCTTGGATTATTTACTGAAGGTGGTTGATATCCTCTCTTATTATTAACTACTGGATATATCATATTTCCAAGTTCTTTTAATGTTTGCATAAATACTTTAGAATATCCTTTTAAAGAAATATTACATTCTATAATACTTTGTAAGTATTGAACATAAACTTCTTCATCTAATGGTATAGATACATATTTTATTAAACTTCTATCAAATAGCTCTGTCATAAAAGACATTGCTGGATCATTATAATATGCCATCCCACCTATTATCGTTTTGTCTGAAACTCCTCTTATTTTTATAGTTTTGTTTAATATAATTCTTAATTTCTTTTCATCCAAAATATTTTTAGCTTTTAACTCACGTAAAAATGCTGTTAATGGTTGTATTGTTAATATATCATATGTTTGTACTAGATATGTTTCTTGTGACTGTTTAAAATATCCTACTGGTGAATCGAAATCTGTATCTATTAATATTAAAGAATATGTTTTTAATAATGTTTCTAGGATTTCATCCACTTGATATATATCTTCATTTTCATCTGGTAGAGATGTATATACTGTTAAATTTTTATTCACAACTATTCCATTTGTCATTCCTTGTACTAAACCTGTTATGCTTTTAGCTGCAGTTGTTCTTAATTCTTCTTCATTTTTTGTGTATATATAATATGAGTTTCTATTTTTAGTTGTATCCAAAATAGCTGTATTTACTCCAATTGAAGACATTAATTCTGCCACATTATTTACCATGAATGATGTTCCATTTTTGCTTGTACCTACAAATGTTACTATCTTTTTATCTGGTGTTAATAATCCTGAAAAATCTTTTGTACTTTCATATTCATTTTTTCTAATCTCTGATTGATTGTTTATATTTGTATTATAATTTGTATTATAACTTGTACCATAATTTGGAACAGATGTTACAGGTTCAGGTTCATATTGAGAATAACTTTGAATTTGATTATCTATATTAGAATCATTTTCATCTTTATAATCAAATCCTGGTAATAATGTGTCATCTTTTTCTTCTGTATCATCAAAACCTGGTAATACTGCATCATTTTTTTCTTCTACATCTTCAAATCCAGGCAATACTGCTTCATTTTCTTTTTCCACATCATCAAACCCTGGCAATACTGTATCACTTTTTTCTTCTACATCTTCAAATCCTGGCAGCATTGTATCTTCTTTTTCTATATTTTCAATTTTAACCTCTTCTTCTGGAAGTGGATTTTTTCTTGGTCTTCCTCTTTTCTTCTTTACAGGTGGTTCAGTATTTGTTACAACAGGATTTTTCCTTGGTCTTCCTCTTCCTCTTTTTACTGGTTGTACTACTTCTGGTTCTTCTTTAACTTTTTCATTTTCTTTGTCTCTATCTAGTTTTTGATTACTTGATACTTCTTCAAAATCTTCTAAGTTCAATGAGTTAGTATTTGTATTTTTTTGCATTGATAGTTCTTCCAAATTTATTGGTGAATCTACTTGTATATTATTTTTTCTTCTTTCTTCTACTACATCTGTTTTAGCATTTTCTACAGGTTTATGACGAGATAATTTTTTTGCCCCAGTCATATTGACAGATGATGGAATTACTACTGGTTTTGACATTATAACTTCTTTATTTTTAGGTTTTAATAGTGTTTCACTTGGTCCATCTTTTTGTTCTTTTTTAGATTGTCTTAAATTTTTAGACACACTATTATTAAATGACATTATTTGTTGATATTTAGGTGATTGTTCTTCTAATACTGCTCTAACATTCAATGGTAAAAATTTTGAAATAATCCTTAATTGTGTATCATTATATTGTGCAGCAATATTATTAAAACTATCTACATACCTATCTTCATTCTTTCCTAATCTTTTATAATGTGCTATTATATTCTGGATTTCCATTTCACTAACATCATTTTCATTTTCTGCTTGATAATTAACTTCTTCTGAATCTATTTGGTAATATTCTTTCGCTTCTTTTTTCCCTCTAGGTCTATTTATCAACTTACATACTTCATCAACGCTTCTATCATTACCAATAATAGCATTATAAACTCCAATACCAAATAATTTTACTAATATAGGTTCTGATTTTGTTCTTCTATCAGCACAAATTAAAATAATTGGTATATCATTCCCTTTTACATTGTTAGAAGCTTCATCACTTATTCCATCTAATTTTTCAAATATGAATTTATCAATTTGATCATATTGTGTATGTGTAAAAGCTTCCAAATCTTCACTTATTACAATTCTATCATAAGTTTTATCCTTTTGTAATTCTTTCAATATTGCATTAAAGTAATAAACATTTTTGTATGATATTATTTGTTTATATTGTTTTTGATATTTTTTCACAATAGATTCTGATATTTCTTCATTACTTACAGCAAATAAGACTTTCATTTGTTACCCCCTTCCAAATTTTACGAACACTGCAAATGCAAGTGGTAATATTTGGCATATAATTAAAATTGTTACAAAGGTTACAATCAGTGCCATACCTTTTTCCAATGTATCTAGCTTTCTAACACCTATTACATATTGATGTATTGCTCCAATTGCAATTCCTAAAAAACATAATGGAATACTATAAATACGCACTATATTCAATATATAAGCTACTGTTCCATAAACATCTGAACCATATTTTTCTTTATAGTCCTCTAGTGAATTTGCTACATTCTCTTTTAACTCTACTAATTGACTTTCTGTTTCCTCATCAATTGCTCTGTCTGTAGTCTCATTTTCTACTACCACATTATTTCCTTCTGCTGCATATACCATATTTGCTCCAAATACTGAAATTATTAGTAGTATTATCATAATTGTAGCTATCAAATATTTCTTCATTTCTAATTCCATTCCTTTCTAAGTTTTTAGCAAATTAAGTTTTTACTTGGTAAATATTACTATTCTTTATTCTTGCTATTATATCATACAATAAAAATTGTAAAATAGCAAGAATTTTTTATAATTTATTATATAAATATTTCATAGTTGTATATACACTGTTTGCCCAATTTTTATCTGTTGCATATTTTTGGTTAATTCCACTTAATGTTGGTCCATTATAGTATTTTCCAGATGCTGTTTCTCCCCCATATATACTTGTCCCTGCTGGATTTAAATAATATTTTACAAACACTCTTGCAAGAAGGTCTATACATTCTGAATAATCTGAAAATGTATATGCTCCATTGTATGGATTAGAATCATATGCTCCGTATCCAAATAAATTATATTTTTCTTGAGCAATTTTTGATGTTCCCCAGTTGCTTTCATGTATACCAACTGCTGCTACAAATACTCCATTTATATTATATTCTTTTTCAATATAATAAAAATATTCAGCATTTTGTTCAAATATTTTATTTTTATCTTTGCTATCTGACAATATTGTCTTAAACTGTTCTAATGTTAATCCACTAGGTTTATTTAATGCCATTCCAAAGCTTAGAGTTGATAACAATTCTGCTTTACTTTTTTGACTTGTAGAAGTATTTATATTTGAAGAATTTTTCTCTGCCTCTTCTTGAACATAATTTCTATAAGTTGTAGCCTCTGATTTTACATATCCAATTGTACTACCTGACCTAATCCTATACCATTCACCTTTAATCTCTAAAACTTTTAATTCATCATTTTGAGATAAAGTAGCAACTTTTTGTGATTCTTCACTTGGCTCTACCATAACAGATAGCCTATCAGATGTAACATATACTGTATCTCCTACTTTTACCTCATAATTACTTGCTCTTCCACTACCTGTTCCAACTTCTACTATCTTATTAACAGCTGCTTTAGTAATTTTAGCTGAAACCTGTTCTTCACTTATTAGTTGGTCATTTTCATATGTCTTTTTTGTTGTAATTTGTTGTTTTCCTTTTCTTCCTTCTTGTGTTACTTGTAATGTACCTTTAGGTAAACTTGCATTGTTTTTATATTTTGTTATAAATTCTAATTCTACTTCTTCTACTGTATATTCTTCTTTTACTCCTTCTTTGCTATTGTTTTCTATATATGAATCTATATCTATTCTTTCAGCTTTGCTCAAAGTTAATTCTTCGATAGGAGAACTTACTTCTGTTGCATATACTACGCTTTCTCCAAAATAATAGTGATAAAAAATGATTATATAGAATATACTAATAACAACTATTGAAAAAATAATTATATTTCTTAAGGTAAAAAATATGTACTTTCTTTTTTTATCTTTTGCTCTCATTATAATCACCTAACACTATTTTACCTTTTCCTTGTTTTTTTGTCAATTTACTTTTCTGCTTTTTTAAAGTTTTGTTCTTGGTAATTTTTGTTTTTGTATTGACCTTTAATTCAGGTATTGATTTTATTTAATTTTTATAATATTATTACTATGTAATGCAAATATTTTACAATTATTTTTTGTGAGGTTTGTTATGGATAAAAAGAAAAAAATTTTAAGTATTATTACTTTAGCACTATTTTTATTAGTAATATTTTTAGCATTTTTAGTACTTTCAAGAATAGTATTAAAAACTAATTTTGAAAAATCTATTTTGCCATTTGCAAATAAAAATAATGAAACTATTTTTAACATCAATCAAATAGTTTTCTTTAGTAATTGTGATGCAAAAAATAAAAATATATCAACAACAAATTATACTTTAGAAAATATTTACCAATATACTGATATTGCATTTTTTATAGACTCACCTCAAGAAGAAAAAACTTCAAAAAATACATTAAAAAATGTTACAATTGAAAATATTAATTTTACAACACCTCCCTCTAGTGGAGAACCTTCACTTTATTTTAAAAGCATTAATAACTTTGCAAAAAGCGAGTTAAATGATGAAAATAAAATTGAAGATAAATTAGATTTTTCTATAACTTCAGAGGATTCGACAGATTTATCTACTCCTGTTTTGTATAATAATTTAGCAAATCCTATTACACTTAGTTATATAAATTCAAATATTAAAACTGATTATACAATTACTGATACTTCAACACCTATTACTTATGATGGTACTCTTTTAAATAGATGTTCTATTCCTTTAGAGGATATTAATTGTAGTTTTTCTTTTGATGTTTTTGTTACAAATAATCAAGATGAGAAATATAAATGTACGGTTTTTGTTGATGTTCCACTATCTTCAGATGAGGGTTCTATTGATAGTACTGGTAGTGTTACTTTGAAGAAAGATGTAAATTTTAGTTTTTATAGATATGAGTAAAATTCTTTAGAAAATAATATAGTAAGTAAAAATAGAAAAAGGAGGGTTTTGAAATGAAAAAAAGTGAACAACCAATTGCAGAGCAATTAAAGAAAAAATATCATAAAACAGAAGAAGTTACTAATTTTAAGGACATGTTATATCGTTCTGGAGATATTTACCGCTCTAGGACTGCTTTTAGAAGAAAAGATAAAAAAGGAAAAATTTATTCAGTTACATATGCTGAGTTTAAAAATGATGTTGTTGCTTTAGGGACAAGTCTAATTGAAAAAGGTTTTTTGAACAAACGAATTGCAGTTATAGGAAAAAATACTTATGAATGGTGTGTTTCATATTTAGCTGCATCTATTGTTGGAATTGTTGTTCCTATTGATAAAGAATTGCAACCTCATGATGTAATTAATTTTATGAATGTTTCACAAGCTGTTTGTATTTTAGGCGATTCAAAAAATCTAGATAGTATTTTAGATAATATTGAAAAAGTTGAAAATCCTGATACAATCTTTGTTCCTTTTGATTCAGAAAAGGATATTAAAAATTCATATATAAATTTATTAAATGATGGCAAAAAATTATATGAAGATGGTAATCATTCTTTTGATGATATAAAAGTAAATCCTGATGAATTACGTATTTTGCTATTCACATCTGGTACAACAGGTAGTGCAAAAGGAGTTTGCCTATCTCAAAGAAATATATGCTCAAATATCTTATCAACTTATGGGATTGTAAAAGTAAAAAGAAGTGACTTATTCTTCTCTGTTTTACCTTTACACCACACATATGAATGTACATTAGGATTTTTATTACCAATATATAGTGGTGCAAGTATTGCTCATTGTGAAGGTTTGAGACATATTGTACAAAACATGCAAGAATTCCACCCTTCTGTTATTTTGTGTGTTCCACTATTGTTAGAGAATGTTCACAAAAATATAATAAAAAACATGAATAAATCTTTACCAGAAAAATATAGAAAAAAAGATGGAAATCCTTTCATGCGGTTTACCTTCAATCATGAAAACAATTGTTAGAAATAAAGTGAAAAATACTTTAGGTGGAAGATTAAGAGTATTTATTGTTGGTGCTGCTGCAATGAATCCAAATATTATTGCAGATTTTAAGAATCTACATTTAAAAACTTTACAGGGCTATGGTTTAACAGAATGTTCCCCACTAGTTGCTGGAAATACTGATTACTTTCAAAAAGATGATGCAGCTGGGCTTCCTATTCCAAATGTGGAATATAAAATAGATAATCCAAATGATGAAGGTGTTGGAGAAATTATTGTTAAAGGTCCTAATGTTATGCTTGGTTATTATGAGGATGAAGAAAAAACAAAACAGACTATTGTTGATGGCTGGTTTCATACAGGTGACTTAGGAAAAATTGATGAAAATGGTTATTTGTATATTACTGGCAGATGTAAAAGTGTTATTGTAACTAAAAATGGGAAAAATATTTATCCTGAAGAGGTTGAATATTATTTGAATGATAATCCTCTTATTTCTGAATCAGTTGTTTTAGGTATTCATAAAGATGATGATGATGAAACATATGTTAATGCTCAGATTTATCCTAATATTGAGGCAATTACAGAATATTTAAAAGGTAGTATTCCTACTAAAGAGGAAATTTGGAAACTAATTTCTGATGTTGTTTCTGGTGTTAATAAAAAGTTGCCTAATTACAAGCATATTAAGAGTTTTGGTATTAGGGATAAGGAGTTTGAAAAGACTACTACTCAAAAGATTAAGAGATATGGGGATAATATGAAGGTTGATGGAAAGAAATAAGTAAAACAACTTATGAAAATTTATTAATTATATATTTTATATAGCAAATAGCCTACATAAGCAGGCTATTTGTTATTTTCTTGATTTAATCCCAGTCATCATCCTCATAATCATAATAATTATGAAGCATCTCTATAGTTGGAGTTGATGCCCAAGTATTTTGTGGAAGGCTATTTCTTAAATATTCTCTTACTTCTTTTGGTGTATTTTCATTATATGCAACAAAATATTTAATTCCGAAATCATACTGTTCAGTACCTAATAAAGCAAGAGTATCAGGCAGAGTATTCTTATTTATAGCTACATTCCTTCTAATAACTGGATGTTCATCACAAGACAAATAAGCTAATGTTTCACTCAATGTGCTTTCGTTCCTTGCCACTTCAAATCTTATGCTATCTACTTCATCTTTTGATAAATAATCTAGAATTTTTCCTGAAGTAGCTGGATTTTTAGCCACTTTCTCTCTAACATACGATTCTTTGTCTTTTGACAAAATCTCCAAAATTGCATCCGTTGCATTTAAGTTAGCTGCTACATTTGCCCGAACAAAACTACTTTTATCCTTAGACAAAAATTCAAGAACTTCCGTTTGAACAAAAGCAGAGCTTGCAATTGCTCCTTTTACCCCCTCTTCGAGTTTGCTTAAATCAATATTCATTTTTTTCCTCCTTTACAATAATTATTGCTAAAAGTTACTATATTCAAAACTTGCTTATTAGCAAGATAATTAAATTATGTGAATATTTTACCATATTTTACATATTTTTTCAATAAAAATAGACGTTTTTTGAAATTTCTTATTTTTTACATTCTTAAACCAAATATAAAGCAATTTTATCCCTTTCAGTTTGTTCCACTTTCACAATTTTAGTCATTGTAAACATTGTAAATTTATATTTTGCAAATTAAAAAATCAACCATTTTACTGATTGATTTTTGTATATATCTGTTCAATTTAGTTCGAACAGATACGTCATTGGTGCGGATGAAGGGACTCGAACCCCCACGCCGTTGGCACTGGTTCCTAAGACCAGCGCGTCTACCAGTTCCGCCACATCCGCATATTTACTTGACAAGATTTATTTTAGCACATTTAAAGTTTTCCTGTCAAGCAATTTTTCATATTTTTCAAATTAATCTCACTTTTTCATCTATTTTACAAAATAAATTATTAAGCCTCCAACTATTCCAACAATAAAACCTAATATCTTCAATCCACTTGTTGCCTCATTTTGATCACCAAAACCAAAAAACTTTTTTGTCAAGATTCTTGCATCATAAATCATTATTATACCTAATAATACTATTAAAATTCCTATCAAAATTCCTATTGCTTGTAACATTTTTTATCAACATCCTTTTATTCTATCTATTCTAATAATACTATCTCACTAATCAAAAGTCAAGCAAATTGAACAAGTATTTTGTTAGTATTTAAAATCCTTATGATGCTTTTTTGTTTCTTAACTCAATTGCATATCTCATACTAATCTCATTAACTTCTCCAGAAGAAATACGAGCAATTTCTTCTATTACTTCATTTTCCTCTAATAATTTTATTTTAGTTTTTGTTCTATCTACTGTTGTTTCTTTACTAATAAAATAGTTATAATCTGCCATTGCTGCAATATTTGGTAAATGAGATATACACATTACTTGATGTCTTTTTGATATTGATTTTAGTTTTTTTGCTACTGAATTTGCAGCTTTTCCGCTAATTCCTGTATCGATTTCATCAAATATAATTACTGGTACATTATCTGTATCTGCCAATACTTTTTTTATTGCAAGCATAGTTCTTGACATTTCTCCACCTGATGCTATTTTAGTTAATTCTTTTTCATCTTCTCCTTTGTTTGTTATAATATAAAATTTCACAATATTTTTACCAGTTTTTAAATATTCATTTTCTAAATATTCTACCTTAACATTTATTTTTGCATTTTTCATTTCTAATTCTGCTAACTCTTGATTTATACTTTCACTTAATTTAATGGCATTTTCTTGTCTTAATATATTCATTCTATTTGCTAGAATATCCATTTCTTTTTCTACTTCTTTTTGTTCTTTTCTTAATTTGCTATTATATTCTTCTAAATTATCAATATGTTCAATTTCTTCTTTTATTTCTTCATTATACTTTAAAATTTCTTCAATTGTATTTCCATATTTTCTTTTTAAAGAATGAATTAAATTCAATCTTTCCTCAACAAAATCTCTTTCTTCTTCATCAAAATATATATCGTTTTTATACTCATTTACATCTCTTGATAACTCTTGTAATTCATAATATATACTTTTCAAATCTGTGGATACTTTTTCATATTTATTATCAAGCATCTCTATTTTTTCTAAAACTCTAATTGCCATACTAATACTATCAATCCCATTTTCTGAAATCAAATTATCTGCTTCTTGAAGATTTCCGTACTATTTTTTCAGAATTAACTATCAATTTTCTTTTCTCTTCTAGTTCCTCTTCTTCTCCTACTTTTATTTCCGCTTCTTCAATTTCTTTTACTTGATATTGTAATAAATCTAATTTCCTTTGCCTCTCTTTTTCATCACCAAAATTATTTGCTAATTCTTGTTTAATTTCACAATATTTATTATATAATTCTTGATACTTTAATTTTTCTTTAGAAATCTTATCCCCAATAAATCCATCTAAATAGTTCAAATGCAATTTACTATCTAATAAGTCTTGATTATCATTTTGTCCATGTATTTCAATAAATTGTTTCATAAAGTTTTTTAACTCTGTAACTGTTACCATTCTTCCATTTATTTTACACATGTTTCTACCATTTGCATATATTTCTCTTGAAACAATAATATTACCCTCTACTGAATTTTCATTTTCAGGTTCATATAAACATAGTTCAACAAAAGAATATTTCTCTCCTTTTCTTATCATATCTTTAGGAAATCTTCCTCCAGATACCATTTGTAGAGAATCAATTATTAATGTCTTTCCTGCTCCTGTTTCTCCTGTTAATACATTTAGTCCTTGTTGAAAATCAATGCTTAAATCTTCTATTATCCCTATATTTTTTATATGTAAAGTTGTAATCATATTGTTTCCTCCTATCAATTTTATAGTTCGAAAAAATGTTCGTAATCATTGTATCTTCAATTTTAAAAATTGTCAATACTTTTTACGAACATTTTTTCATTTTATACAAATTCTTCCCAAACAATATTAGCTAAGTCAAGTCCCTTATTAGTCAACCTTATGAAATCGCCATCAATTGCTATAAGTTCTTCATTTACCAATTTTTCAAGTTCTTTTCTAAACAAGAAAATAGGATTCTCCACAAACTTCTCTTTAAACTTTTGAATTGAAACACCCTCAATCTTTCTTAAGCCCAATAGCATATATTCTTTTCTTTTATCTTCTAAAGTTTGAACTTCATCAACAATTCTAATACCACTTTCTTCTAATTCACTTCTATTGAAAAAATCTTGTACATTAATATATTCCTCAATATTACTTGTATTTCCATATCTAACACCGTTTAGATATGAATATGCGGCTAGTCCTAATCCTATATATTCTTTTTGTTCCCAACAATTCAAATTATGTTTTGATTCTTTTCCTTTTTTAGCAAAGTTTGAAATTTCATAATGATTGTATCCATTCAATTCTAATGTATTTTTCACATACCAATACATTTGCCTTTCTAACTCTTCATCTAACAATTGTAGTTCTTTATTATTTATTAGTTGTTCCATTTTCGTATTTTCTTCCACAATTAAAGAATATATACTAACATGTGTTGGATTTAATTTTATAATTTCATTTAATGATTCCTTAACATCACTTATTGTTTGATTAGGTAATCCTATCATTAAATCAACATTTATATTTTCAAAACCAACTTTTTTCACTAAATTATATGTCTTCTTAAAATCTTCAAATGTATGTATTCTTCCAATTTCTTTTAAAAGCTTGTTATTTGTACTTTGCAAGCCAATACTTAAACGATTAATCCCTATTTCTTTATATTTTTTAATTTTCTCTTCATCTACTGTCCCAGGATTTAATTCTATTGTAATTTCTATATCTTTCCATCTTGTTTGATTTTCAGAAATTTTTTGTTTTATTTTTTCCAAAATTTCTTGTATCTTTTCACTTGGTATCCTTGATGGTGTACCTCCTCCGATATATATTGTAGTTATATTATAATTTGATAAGTCATAACTATCAATTTCCCTTTCTAATGTCTCAACATATTTTTCTATATATTCTTCTTTATTTGAAAAAGATACAAAATCACAATAATAGCATTTTTGCTTACAAAAAGGAATATGTACATATATTCCTAGTTCTTTTTCTTTCATAACTTAGATTCCTTTCAATTTCAATACATTTTTTATCTTACACATAATGGTTGGAAAAGAATTAAATTTTGGCAAGGAAAACAAGTTTGAAATTTATGAGACGTACTTTTGTACGTTGATTAAATTTCAAATGAAGTTTGACACAGCCAAAATTGTAATTATTTTTCAACCAACTCCATTTGCTATTTCCATTATCTTCTTCAACCTATAATTAACTCCTGACTTTCCTATTGGCACTTTTAACTTTTTACCTAACTCTATCAATGACATATCAGGATTTTCTAATCTAAGTAAAGCTATTTCTTTCAAGTTATCATCTAACTTTTTAAATTCACCATTTTCCTGCAATTTTCTAATTGCTGCAATCTGTTCAATTGATGCATTTATAGTTTTATTCAAATTAGCTGTTTCACAATTTACTAACCTGTTTACCTTTCCTCTCATTTCTTTTTGAATTCGTATATCTTCGAATTTCATAACAGCTTTTGCTGCACCAATTAGTGCCAAAAATTTAGATATTTCTTCTCCTTCTTTTAAATAGATATAATATTTATTTTTAGCCTCCATATATTTTGCTTTTATTCCAAATTCTGAAAGTAAATCTAAAACCGTATTCATATTTTGCTCATTTGTAACTTCCATTTCTAAATGATATTCTCTTTCTGGATTATTTATAGAACCCGCTCCCATAAATGTTCCTCTAATTATTGCCTTTTTTTCTTCTTGGTTTTCTGGTACTTCTTTAATTTTTACTGTCTCTTTGTCATATTCTATAAATTCTATTTCTTTTGTTTTTAATGTTATTACAAAGTTTTTCCCCGCTATATCAATAGAATGATTTATATCCAAATTTGTTAGTAATTTTGAAAAACGGTTTATGTTATAATCACTTTCTGTTGAAAATTTAATTTCTTTATTATTTACTATATTTATATTTCCAGATATTAAATATCCAACTAATTCTTGTCTTACTATATTTTTATTTGCTAAATTACTGTTTTTGTTTAATTCTTGCTTTATATCAGATGAAAATGACATTTTGCTTCATCTCCTATCATTATTATAACTAACTTTCATCCATTAAATTAGTTAGCATACCTAATTTAGTAATAACGATTCTATCATTATCAAATAAATCTTTTTTACTATATGTATCAATATATTTTTCCTCTTTGTTGATTAAATCAATAACTTCATCTTTTTGGTCATATCCAATTTCTAAACATAGGTATCCTTTATATTTTAAATATTGATAAGCATTTCCTATGATTTTTTTATAAAAATCTAATCCGTCATTACCACCATCTAGTGCAATTATTGGCTCTCTTTTTACTTCTTTGTCTAAAGTTTTTATAACTTTTCTTTTTATATATGGTGGATTTGATACAATGATATCATATTTTTCTTCTGAAATGTTTTGAAATAAATCTGAACTAACAAATGTTATTTTATCTTCAACATTGTTATTCGTTGCATTTAACTTCGCAATACTTAATGCTTTTCTACTTATATCTGTTGCAGTTATCTGACTGCCTTCGATATATTTTGCAAGTGATACTGCAATTGCTCCACTGCCTGTACATAAATCTAGTATTTTTTTTGCATTTATACTTTTAGCTAGTTTTATAACTTCTTCAACTAAGATTTCTGTATCTGATCTTGGAATTAATACATTTTCATCAACATAGAACATTAATTTCATGAATTCTTGCTGATGTGTTATGTGTTGCAAGGGCACTCCTTCTATGAGTTTTTTTATTAGTTTGAAATAGTCTACATTTTGTCTCAATGTTAGCTGTTTATCATCATGTACTAATATGTATTCTCTTGGTCTATTTAATATATATTGCATTAGAAGTCTTGCTTTTAGGTTTGGCTCTTTTACATCATTTGTTTTTAGTTTTATCATTCCTTTTCTCATTGCTTCTTTAATTTGCATATATATCACCTACCTATCACATTTTTATTTTACTATAACATATCTAAAATATCAAGAATTTTTCGAGGTCCGTCCCTTAATCCCTAAAAAGAGGGATTTTTAGGTCCGTCCCTTTAATCCCTCTCTTCAAAAATACTATTAAATTCTTGTTCATTTATCTTTTCTTTCTCAAGCAAAACATTAGCAATTACATCTAACTTATCTCTGTGTTCTTTTAATAAAGTTTGAGCATCATTATATGCTGTATCTATCAATATTTTTACTTCTTGTCCAATTTTATCTCCAATATTCTCTCCAAACATTTGCATTTCATAAGGTTCTTTTCCTTGAAAATCTATTGGACCTAAAGTGTCACTCATTCCATATTTTGTTACCATATCTCTTGCAATTTTTGTTGCAACTTCAATGTCATTACTTGCTCCTGTTGATATGTCATCTAATACTAATTTTTCTGCAGCTCTACCACCAAGTAATGCTATTAATTTTTCTTGCATTTCTGTTTTTGATATATAGTATTTATCTTCATCAGATTTATACATTGTATATCCACCAGCAACTCCTCTTGGAATAATTGAAACTTCTTTTACATTTGTTTGTGTTGGCAAATATCTACTTACTACTGCATGTCCTGCTTCATGATATGCTGTTAATTTTTTATCTTTATCTGAGATTACTCTTGTACGTTTTTCTAGTCCAACTGTTACTTTTTTAACAGCTTCTTCTATATCATCTTCTTCAATTCCTTCATGTTTATTTTTTGTAGCTAATATTGCTGCTTCATTTAGAATATTTGCAAGTTCTGCACCTGTAAATCCTGCTGTATCTTCTGCTACACTTTCTAAATTCAAGTCATCTGATATTCTTTTATCTTTTGCATGTATTTTTAATATTTCCAATCTTCCTTTTAAATCAGGAGTTGGTATTGTGATTTGTCTATCAAATCTTCCTGGTCTTAATAGTGCTTTATCAAGCATTTCTGGTCTATTTGTTGCAGCAAGTACAATAATTGTTTCTTCTGAACTAAATCCATCCATTTCAACTAATAATTGGTTTAATGTTTGATTATTTTCTGTTTCTGCTCCACTATTTGATGTTCTTCTTGAACCTATTGCATCTATTTCGTCTATAAATACTATACATGGAGCTAGCTTTCTTGCTTTTTCGAATAATTTTCTAACTCTTGATGCTCCAAGTCCTGCAAACATTTCTATAAATTCTGAACCACTCATTGAAATAAATGGTACATCTGCTTCTCCTGCTATTGCTTTTGCAATTAATGTTTTTCCTGTTCCTGGTTTTCCATATAGTAGAACTCCTTTTGGAATTTTTGCTCCCATCTTTGTGTATTTTTCTGGTCTTTTTAGGAAATCTACTATTTCAATTAATTCTTGTTTTTCTTCTTCTAAACCTGCTACATCTTCGAATTTTACCTTTGTTTTTCTTTCAGTATCATCATATACTTTCCCTTTTTCTCCTAATCCTTGCATCTTGAAAATCATGATAAATAGTGCAAGCATTATTGCTGTTGGTAGTAAACTTACTATTACTGATGGAATTTGTGATATAACACTTCTAGATTTTTGTATTAATTCCATTTCATTTCCTTCTGCAATTCTTTGTTGTACTAATTCCATGAAACTTTCAGTGTTTGGAACTATAACTGTTTTTTCTTCATCAACATTTTTTTGTTTTACTTTTACTGTTGTACTTCCTACTGTCATTTCTATTTTTTCTATATTACCATAAGATATTTCTTTTATTAAATCAGTATATGCCATTGTGTTTTCTTCACTGTCTTTTTGGTTTTGCATTAGATAAAATGCTAGCCCAAATAATATGGCAAGTAATACTAATAATAATATAATTAATGCCCACGTTTTTTGTGATTGCTTTTTATCTTTAGGCTGTTTTTGCTTTTTACTCATCTTTTCAATTCCTTTCTTTTATTTGATTTTTTATCTTATTTTTCAACCGTATTAAGCTCCTGAACCTTGAGGCTCTCCCCCCTGCTTTCCATCTTGCTTTTCATCTTTTTTCTCTTCTTTTTTATCTTTCTCTTTTCTTTCCTTTTTTTCTTTTTCTCTTTCTTCCTTCTCTTTTTCTTCTTCCTCTTTTTGTTCTAATTCTTTCTTAACAATTTCCTGAGCTTCTGCTAATTTCATTAATTCTGCTTGTCTTTTAATGTACTCTGATTTTAATAAGAATATTGCAGCTATCAAGTAAATTGCAGCTACTGTCACATACATTACTTGGAAATATTCCATAGTAAATGGTACAAATATATTAATTGCAATATATATCATATTTAGTATTGTTGAAAGAGTTAATGAATATACAGCCATATTAAATACAGCTACAAATCTCATTCTTATTTTTGCAATCCAGGTTGTTAAATATCCAAATATTGCTAAGAATACTGCATTTGATAGTGTTGTTAATAAGCACATTACAAAACTATATACAAATGATGTTAAGAATATACTTATATAAAAATTATACATTTGAGAACTACTTATATAATTTATTAAATCCTGCTTATTAAATTCTTTAATTCCTACTTGCTCTAATATTTTAGCATATTCATAACTAATTGTTCCTGAAACACTACTGTTTTTCACTATAACTCTATTATTTAAAACAATTATTCCATCACCATTTTGTTCTATTTCAGAAATATATTGATTTATTGTTTGTTCATCTTGTGTTTTTGTATCAATTATTGCTTCACCTACATATGAATCTTCAGCTGAAATAGTAATTGGATTTTCAGAATCAATACTTAAAATTCCATCACTATATGAAAATTCAGGAAATTCATTTTGTAAGTATGCAACTCCTTCTTGCAATATCTGATATGATTGATATATTGAACCTAAGCTTAAAATAATCGCTAAAATAGCTACTACTTTACTGATATATGAAAATGCTTTTCCTACACCTTGTGCTGCCAACTCTGGATATCTCTCTATTTTTGTAATTGAATACCAAACTTTTTTGAAAAATCCTTGTTTTTTTACTTTTTCTTTTACCTCTTCTTTATTGTTGTTTTCTTCCAACTTTTCTCATTCCTTTCTATTATCTATAATCCCTTTCAACACTAGAATCTACAAACTTTGGATTAATAGAAAAAATTGCTTTATCTCCTATTTTCACATCTTTATTTGTAACATCACATGTGACATGATATGTTCCTATTCTGCCTAGTATCTTACAATTTTGATTATTTAGTTTCACATATTTAGCCTGTTTTTTGAAAAAATCTTTCACATCTCTTACTATATATCTTAGCTTATCAACTGTTCTGAACATATCTCTATCATTTGTTATATTTATTCCATCCATATATCCACAAGGTACAATCGCAACTTTAGTATCTTTTTTTGTAGTAAATGTATTTGAATACCCTATATTAAATCCTTTTGGAAGTTCCTTTATTTCAGATACTTCTGACTCCATATATCCTATCTTTTTTAGTCCTAAAGTACTTGGAAATGATAATCTTCCTAAAAATGCTGAACCAACACGTACCGCATTTAAATGCATATATGGAAATTTTACAAATGCCGATGAGTTACATATATGTAACATTCCTGTTTGTATATCATTCATTTTCAAAATTTCTATTACATCTATAAATCTTTTAAATTGAAGTTTAGTATATTTATCATTAAAAAAGCTAACAGAAAAATGAGAAAATGTTCCCTGAATTTCTATATTTTTCATTTCTTTCAAAGCTTGTATCATTTTTTCTCTATTTGAATATATAAATCCATATCTACCAAAACCTGTATCAATTTTCAAATGTGCTTTGATTTTCTTGTTTTTCTCTTTTGCTACTTCTTCTGCTATTTTAATATCATTTTGTGAACCAATTGTGATAATTATGTTATTATCTACTAATTTTTCAATATCTTCCTTTATTGCAGTTGATGAAAGCATTAATATTTTTTCTTTTATTCCGCTTTTTCTTAATAATAATGCTTCCTCTAATGTTGAAACTGCAAAGAAATTTATTCCATTATCAATCAAAAACTTTGTATATTCTACAATTCCTAATCCATACCCATTTCCTTTTACAACAGCTATAATTGTTAGTGGTTTTCCATTATCATCTTGTCCACTTTTTTTAGCATATTTTTTTATCTGTTCTATATTATATCTTAAATCTTCTTTATTTATTACTAACTTATTCATTGTACAATTTTACCTTTCAAAATGTATTTTTTTCTTTCTATTTTTTCTTGTTTTTTAATTTCATTTTGAATTGTCTCAATGTTCTAAAGGTTTTTTCTGAAAAACGATACAATTTATATGTTAATGGTTTATATGGCATATATACTTCTCCAATAAATTCTGTAAATGTAGCTCCAAAACCTTGCTTAAATCTATATAATCCATATTGTGGGTGGTTTTCATCAACTACTCCTGAAACACCTCTAAAGTCATATATATCATCATGTCTTGCAATTGCCATTTTAATCATTTCCCATTGTAATAAATAGTTTGGCATTAAATTTCTATGTTGATTACTACTTGCACCATACAAATACCAAGTTTTATTTCCATAGAAAATTGGAATAACTCCTGAAATTGGTTTTCCATCATAATATGCCATTAAAACTTTCATATGGTCACCTAAGCAATCATACATTTTTTCAAAATATTCTAATGGACGAATTATAAATCCATCTCTAGCTCCTGTTTCTATCATTATTTTGTGAAAATCTTTTAAATCTTCTTTTGTTCCTTCTTTTACTGTTACACCTTTTCTTGAGGCTAGTCTGATATTATATCTCCATTTTTGTTTAAATCCTGCCATTATTTCTTCTTCTGTCTTGCCTTTAATATCTAATCTAAATACATATCTTGGTTGAATTTCATCTTTAAAATCTTTTGCATCATCCTTTATTTTATATCCTAAATTAGTTACAACCTCTCTAAAGGTTTGGTCATCACTAACTATATCTGGCTCCATTCTTAATACAAATGCATTGTATTTTTTGGCTAATTCTTTTGCTCCATCTGTTAATTGTTTCATTACTGATATATCATGTATGTCACAAACTGGTCCTCTTGATGAATACATTAGGTTTCCGAATATTGGCATTTTTCTAATCCATACACATAGTGAACCTATTATATTTCCATCTTCATCTTCTGCTAGTATTACTTCTGGTTTCCAGTTTGGCTTTTTTACTTCTGCCCATTCTAATGATTGTTGAAAGTTACATCTTTCATGTCCTTCTAGAAATTTTTTATATTCTTTTTTTGATTCTTCATCTGTTACGAATCTCATTTTTTTATTTTTCCTCCCTGATTTTAGTATGTTTTATTTTATTTTTTTCTATTTTTTATATTATTTACATTATATTCGTATTTTACACTATATCACAAAATTTTACAAGTAATTTATTTGGTTTTATAGATTATTATTTTAGAATTTTATATTGAATTAAAATATTAGAATTTCAAATATTGCAAAATATAACTTTACTAGAAAAAAATAAGACATATAAAGATAACAGATGCTAAAAGCAATACTAATTAAATTATTGTATTGCTTTTTATATTTATAAATTAATTATTTTTTCTATAATTTCTATATCTTCAATTTTATTAATTCCAAAGCATTTCTTTCCTAAGTCTTTTATTGAAGCTTTGAGGTGGTCACAATTTGTGACCACATAATTTCTAATTCTTCTTCTGTTAACTGAAAGCAAAATCTTTCTGGAAATCTATCTATATTTCTTTTTACTGCCTGATTTAATTTTTTAGTCTCATAATGATATAACATTGCTACATCACTGTCTAGCATTATTTGTTTTCCTCGTATTGATTTGTATATTTTTCATAGTGTTCCTCCCACATTTTGCTCGAAAAAATAATTGACTAATTAACTGTTAAAATTAGTATAACACAAAACGCATAAAATTAATAGCATTTTTGCAAAATAAAAAGGAAAATTGATGTTACTCAACTTTCCTGTAATACTATTATAGATAAAAACCTATAACATATTTGTGCTATTAGTCTATGCTAAAAGCTTAAAAATATTCATAATACTAAAAATCTTAAAAGATTTTTATATTTGTTAAATGTTACTATTGTTTTGATAAAAACAACATATTTGTAATTTAATTTTACCATTTATATTGTAAAATGTCAAATCATTTTGCTTTTTAAAATTAATTTTCTTTTAATTTTTTAATGTACTTATTTAGATTTTCAATTTTTTCTTCATATTTCTTTATATTTTTCATTAAACCTAAACTCACATACAAAGATTTATCTATATTATTTATATCTTCTTTGGAAAGTTTTGTTATATAATTTCCTAATCTTGCTTTATTAACTGTTTGAATGTTTGAAAGATTTACTTGTCCATCTAGTATTACCATTCCTTTAATATCTTTTTGAGTTATAATATGAGCCATTGTCGGAAT
>CALXJZ010000003.1 GCA_944388745.1 uncultured Clostridia bacterium | reverse complement strand
CTGCATCATATTCTTCTGAAATCCATGCAACATTTGTTAATATTGTTGAATTTTGAGTATCTGGTGTTGCTGTTACTGTACATTCTATTTCTATAGTTTCTGAGTCTAAATTTCCTTCTGTATATGGGTCTAAATTTTCTGTGTTACTATCACTTCTCTTTAAACTCAATCTATTAGTCTCTTCATCATAACTATCTAATTCAAAGTTTCCACTTACAACTTGAGAAAATGCTAATCCTTCTGGTAATTGGTCTACTATTTTTGTTGCTCTACCAGACTTTTCTCCTTCATTGTATATTGTAATTCTATAAGTTACTACATCACCTGATTCTATAAGAACTGGGTCTTTTTTGTGTTTATATGTAGCAGTTGTACCTGAAGCTAATGTTGATTCGTCAATATTTGGAACTCTAACATTTGCTCCTGTTAATTCCACTCCATTTACTTCAGTAATGTATTTTCTTAATGCTAAGTCAAATTCTCTGTCATCATGTTGTGTAATAGTTAATTCAGTTGGTACTGACACATTTTCTTTTTCTGGTATTACTACTGGTTGTTCTCCATTATTTGTACTTGATACCCATAATGTTAATTTCGTATTACTATAATTAATAGTTATATTAACACTAATATCTCCAATATTTACAGTATTAGGTACAGAAATATAGAAATTTTGTCCTACTAAATCTTTTACTGTTGTTCCTTGAGATACTTCTGATTGGTTACTATCTAATAATTTATAATCAGATGTCTCTATTCCTGCTTCTTCAACAACAAAATCAATAGTATATGAAGATGGATTACTTGCATTTTCTGAAATATTAATTGGTCCTATAATATAATTACCATTACTTTCCTCATAATCTATTCTTGTTGTATTTACTTGTGCAGGTGCACCTGTTGATTGTGTTCCAACATTGTCATATTTAGGTGCATTTTTTATAGCTGTTCTAACTAAATAATTATATAAAATTTGTGCTTGTTCTTCTCTTTGTTGTCCTTCCCTCGTTCCTATATTATAATCCCCTAAACTTGTATAGCTAGTTCCATTTGTTGTATAATTTAACCATCCAGATTTTGAAGTTTGATCAAATTTCCCATTATCTTCTCCATAATTTGTAAAATACCATAATGCTGCTTGTTGAACAGCTTCTATATCATCATCAGTTAAATTATATGTATAAGTAGGAACTTGTGCTGCCTGCAATAAAGCTGCTCGATCTTCTTCAGAAGATGTCTTGCTATAATAAAATAAATCTAATGAAGCAAGTATAGCACTATATTGGCTTATAGTTGTTCCATCATCTAATTCTATAGTTCCTTCTACTAATCCTCTTAATACTTCATTTTGTTCTTGAATTTCACTTTTTTGAGACTTCATATCATAAAAAATATCATAAGTCGCTCTTTCATTTGTATTTTGAAAACCAACCCCTGATTTTACACAATAAATATTTGCCTCAGTTGGATCATTAGATGAAGCTGTACTATATTTTACAATATTCCATATTTTTGCAGCTGTGCTTGTTGTACTTCCTGTACCTGGATCTCCTATTGCATATCCCATTCCACTATCCATTTTTAATTCAGTAATTCCTAAATACATTGGTGTACTGGCTGTTGCTGCATAAACTACATTTGAATATAATAAAACATTAAGCATAAAAGCAATCGCTAATACAATAACTACTAATACTTTTTTCAATTTCATAGTTTTCTCTCCTTTTTGTTATTGATATAATCCTTCTTATATATTTTGTCACTTATTTTACTTCTAGTCAATAGGATTTTTTACCATTTTTTATAATGGATTTTCAGCTACTTTCTATTCTCTTACGGATATAAGTTTTAAAGAATATTAAAACAAATTAATATTTACATTACAATTATATTACATTTTTATAACAAAATCAACACTTTACGTAAAATAAAATTTTTATTCAGTCAAATATAAATATCATTTCACTCTAAATGAATACAATTTCATTACTATTTTAAACTTTTTTTCTTGATTGCTAATCTATATCTTAAATAGTCATCTATTAGTATTCGTATTACTGCAATTACAGGAACAGCTAAAAACATTCCCAATATTCCAAAATATGCTCCCCCAACAGTTACTGCAAATAAAACTAATAATGGACTAATCTTCAATGATTGACCTACAATTTTAGGATTAATTATATTTGCATCAATTTGTTGCAACACAATAGTTACAATAAGCATCCATATAGCTTGACTAAGTCCCCCTGTAATTAAAGTAATCAACGCTGAAATTACAGTTGCAATTATTGCACCAACAAAAGGAATCATATTAAATAATCCTATAAAGAATCCAAGTAATGGAGCATATCTAACTCCCATGATTGTTAATGCGATTGTAATTAAAGTTCCAACTACTACTGCATCTAAAAATTGACTAGCAATAAATTTAAAAAATATTTCATTTGAATTATTAAAATATTTATTTACATTTTTGTATGTTCTTTCTTTGAACATAGCGGAAGCAACTCTTTTCAAAAATGCTATAATTTTTGTTCTTTCTGCTAATATGTATATAGAAACAATTAATGTGACAAATATATCAACAATACCAGTAACTGCTTGAACAGCTGTCATTACATAGCCTATTATCTTATCCATTTGGAAATATTGTTTAATATCTATATGTTGTATACTCTGAATTGCATCATTTACCATATCACTTTTTAATATTGAATCTTCTGGTAAAGCATTGTATCTATCAATTGCTGTTTCATAATAATTTTGAATATTGTTTAAAAAGTCTGTTACACTTTCTATAACAACAGGTAATATAACTCCTATTAAAACTGCAATTATTAATAGAACTATTAAATAAACAGTTATTATGCTTAAAACTCTTGCTCGTTTCTTTACAAATTTTGACTTAGACTTTGAAAAAAATCTTTCTATTTTTCTACATGGCATATATAACAAATATGCTATAAAGATACCAGCTATAAATGGAGCTACTATATCAAAAAATCTTCCTAATACTCCCATTACTTCATCAAAATTATTAAAGATGTTATATACTACAATTATTGCAAATCCCAACAAAAACCAATATAACCACTTTTTCCAATCATTTTTTATTTTCTCCATAAGATTTTCAATCCTTTCATTTTAATAAAATGGTCAGTCCGAACCTGTCCCCAAACTGACCACAAGTCCAACTGGACAATGGTCGCTTCCCATAACTTCTGGATAAATTGTTGCTTCTTTTATTCTGTCTTTTATATCTTTTGATACTATAAAATAGTCAATTCTCCATCCTACATTCTTTTCTCTTGCTTTTCCCATATATGACCACCAACTATATTGTCCTTCTTTGTCTGGATATAGATAACGGAAACTATCTACAAATCCTGCATTTAATAGTTCTGTCATTTTTGCTCTTTCTTCATCTGTAAATCCTGCATTTCCTCTATTTGTTTTTGGATTTTTCAAGTCTATTTCTTCATGTGCTACATTTAAATCACCACACATTATTACAGGTTTTGTTTCGTTTAATTTTAATAAATATTTTCTTATTTCATCCTCCCATATTTGTCTATAATCTAATCTTTCTAATTCTCTTTTTGAGTTTGGTGTATAAATATTTACCATATAGAAATCTTCGAATTCTAGTGTTATAACTCTTCCTTCTTTATCATGTTCTTCTATTCCAATTCCATATCTAACTGATAATGGATTTATTTTTGTGAAGATTGCTGTTCCTGAGTATCCTTTTCTTTCAGCACTATTCCAAAAACTTTTATATCCCTCAAATTCTAATTCTATTTGCCCTTCTTGACATTTTGTTTCTTGTATACAAAATATGTCTGCATTTATTTCTTTAAAGAATTCTTTGAATCCTTTATTTACACATGCTCTTATTCCATTTACATTCCATGAGATTAGTTTCATTTTTCATTCCTTTCTATATTTATAAATTTTCTTTTTCAAATAATTCTTTTATATATAAATCTTTATTTTTTTATTCATTATTTTTTTATTCATTATTTTTTTATTCATTATTTTTTCCTAAATTTTTCTTTACAATACTTTTATATTATAGTCTAAAAATGCTCATATTTCAAGATAAAACTTGAAATGTGAGCATTTTATTCTCAATTATTTTAGTTAACTACACTTACTGTCATATATCTAACTCCCCATTGAAGAGCTTCTGCGTGTGTATTAACAAATATGTCTATTTTGTTACCATTTACTGCGCCACCTCTATCTTCAACAGTATAGATGTGACCTCCTATATTTAATTTTGTACCAAATGCGAATTTACTTGATGCTGCAACAGTCCTTCCAGCTGTTGCTGTTGTTCCTGAAGCTGTTCTTCCAGTTGCTTTTCCACAACACTTGCTACATGGACAATATGCTGTTATTTTATAAGTTGTTCCTCCTGTAGTAGATGTTGAAGATGTTCTTGGTAATGCTGATGACCTTGATGTTTGAACTTTTTGAACTTGAACTATTCTATCAACCGGTTCTGTTATAACTACTTCAGATATTACTGTTTTTTCAATTTCTACATCATTTTGATATTTAACTTTGTAAGTTACTTCTTTTAAACCATCTTTCCCTTGTTGTAAAACTTTATTTGTTGTTCCTGTAGTTTCATTTGTTGTATTTTTTGTAACTGTTTCATAAGGTATTGTTACTTGTTCTACAACTATTTTTTCAGTAACTGGTGCATAATTTTCCAATAATTGGTCTAATGATGTTTCTACACCATCTTCTGAAATTTTTGCTATTTGTACTTCGTTATATGATTTATCTGTTATTTTTATTGTTTCTCCTGCTGCAATTTCACTATCTAAGTCTGGTATTGTTTTTTGACTATCTTCTAAAATTATATTATTTTCTTCTAATATGTCTGATACTTTTGTTTTTGATGTTAATGCTGTCATTTCATATCCATTTTGAAGTACTATCTTAACATCACTTAATTGTGTATTTACTGCCATAACTCCTATCCCTGATATTAGGATTAGAATTATACTTATACAGATGATTTTCATTATAGAAATTGAAGCTTTTTCTTCTTTTTTCATATAAATTAATTACCTCCTTTTTGGCAACAAGTATATTATACTATTTTTTTCTTTTTTTGTCAAATTTTGATATTTTTTCGTCGCAAAATGCTTTGTCCTTAAACAAAGATGTATTTTTGCTTTATATTATTTTATGCATTTGATTTCTCATTTATTACAGAATCTTCACTAAATTTTCACATAAATATTGTATAAAAAAAATTAATATGTTATCATAATTTTGTATATAATAATAAATATAGAATAGATTGGAGGAAAAATCATGATTGGTTGGATAATATTAGCTATTGTAGTTATTCTAGCTATTGCAGTAATTGCTATGTACAACAGTTTAATTCAAGCAAGAATAAAAGTAGACAATGCTTGGAGTCAAATCGATGTACAATTACAAAGAAGATTTGATTTAATACCAAATTTTGTTGAAACAGTAAAAGGCTATATGACACATGAAAAAGAAACATTTGAAAAAATTACTAATCTAAGAAGTTCTTGGTCAGAAACACAAACTGTAGCTGAAAAAGCAAATTTAGATAGTGAATTATCAACTGCTTTAAAAACAATTATGGCTGTTGCAGAAAACTATCCAGATTTAAAAGCTAATCAAAACTTCTCAGAATTATCAGAAGAATTAAGAAATACAGAAAATAAAATATCTTTTTCAAGGCAATTTTACAATGATACTGTAACAATGTATAACACAAAATTAGAAGTTTTCCCTTCTAATATAATCGCAAACATATTCAAATTCAAAGCTCGTGAATTATTCACTGCTGATAGCGATGAAGCTAGAAAAAATGTAAAAGTAAGTTTTTAGAAAAAGGGATTAGGGGACGGTCCTTAAAATCCCTGTTATTAGGGATTTAGGGACGGACCTTCAAACAAAAGAGGGACATTCTTTATCTATTAAAGATGTCTCTTATTTAATAAAATTCTTATTAATGTATTAATATAATGAAAGGAAAGCAATTTATAAAATGTTTAGAAGTATAAAGAAAAACAAAATAGAATCCGGAATAATTGTAGCAATTTTTATAATTGTTATAACATTAATTGTATATTATATTTGTCATGCATTAAGATTAGGAAGTTTATCAATTGTAATTGCTTTAGTATTCTCAATTGCAACAGCTTGGGGCTCATATTATTATAGCGATAAAATTGTACTTTCAGTTAATAGAGCTAGACCAGCAACTAAAGAAGAAGATTTAAAATTGGTAAATATTCTTGATTCTTTAATGGTTGCATCTGGTCTAGAATACAAACCTAGATTGTATGTAGTTGATGACCCTCAGCCAAATGCATTTGCAACAGGTAGAAATCCTAAAAATGCAGTAGTTTGTGTCACAACTGGATTATTAGAAAAATTAGATTACTACGAATTAGAAGGTGTTCTTGCTCATGAATTGAGTCATATTAAAAATTATGATATTCTTTTAAGTTGCGTAGTTTCTGTTATGGTAGGATTTATTGTAATGTTATCAGATTTATTCTCTAGATTTTTATTCTGGGGAGGAATGGGAGATAGAGATAGTGATAATAAAGGAAATAGTATTTTAATGTTAATTGGACTTATTTTCTTAATTTTATCACCTATATTTGGTTCTTTAATGCAACTCGCTTTATCTAGAAAAAGAGAATTTTTAGCTGATAGTACAGCAGTAGAATTTACTAGAAATCCAGAAGGATTAATTTCAGCTTTACAAAAACTTGACGCAGATGAAAATCAATTACAAACTGCAAATAGCGCAACTGCTAATATGTATATTGTAAATCCATTTAAGAAAAACACTAAAGAAGGTAAGAAAAAATCTTCTAGCATTTGGTCTACTCACCCAAGCATAGAAGATAGAATCGAAGCCTTAAGAAATTTGAATTAGGCTCATCGCATTATCATATGTAATTTTTGCCACTTCTTCAAGTGGCATTTTTTTAACTTCCGCTATTTTTTGCGCCATAAATTTTACATTTCTAGAATCATTTCTTTTTCCTCTTAATGGTTCTGGCGAAAGATATGGACTATCTGTTTCTATTAACACTTTATCATTTGGTACCATTTCTATTATTTCAGATGCATTTTTTGAGTTTTTAAAAGTTATTGGTCCTGCAAATGATATATAAAATCCCAATTTCAATGCTTCCTTTACAAGTTCTCTATTTAATGGACAGCAATGAAATACTCCCTTTTTCAAAACTTCATTCTCTTTTAATATTTGAAGTGTATCCATTACTGCTTCTCTTGTATGAATTACTATCGGCAATTGCAGTTCATTTGCTAATTCAATTTGTTTAATAAAAGCTTTTTGTTGCAATTCTCTTCTTTGCATATCTTTTTCCCAATAATAATCTAAACCTATTTCACCAATTGCAACAACCTTTGAATCATCTATTGCAATTCGCTTTATTTCGCTTATGTTTTTCCACAATTCTTCTTCAGTTTGTGGAATATCATTTGGTGAAATACCACATGTTGCATAAATAAAATCATATTTTTTTGATAATTCTACTGCCTTTTTCGAACCTTCCAAACTATATCCTGCACTTATTAGCCTTGTAACTCCACTCATCCTTATTTTTTCTATGATTTCTTCTCTATCTCCATCAAATCTCTCATCATCTAAATGTGCATGACTATCAAAAAATTCCATACTAACCTTCTTTCCTTCAATTGTAATTATTTTTCAACAAGCATTACTACCATTGCTACAGCATACTCCTTACAATGCGATATGCTAATATCTATATTCTCTTTTTGAACTCCCCTAATTTTAACTTGTGGTCTTCCCTGCTTATCATTTAAAATCTCCATGTCTTTCCAACCTATTTCATACTTATCATTTAGTTCTTTTGAAATTGCTTTAAATATTGCCTCTTTTGCTGCAAATCTAGCAGCATAATGCTGATATTTTTGACCTTTCTTGCTTTCACAATATTCAATTTCTTTTTGTGTATAAATTCTATTTAGAAACTTTTCTCCTAAATCTTCTATACTTTCTTTTATTCTTTCTATTTCAATTATATCTGTTCCACAAGTTATCTGCATTTCTTATTCTCCTTATTGAAAGAGCTTCACTTTTATGAAACTCTTCAAATTTCAATATCTAATTAATATATTCATACTTTTTATAACCTATTTTTTTGTTAAAACTACAAAATTTAAAATATTAAGTATTAATGAAATCACCAATATTACAGAAATTATTATTAATGAATTTCTATTTCTTTCAATATTTAATTCTTTATATAACACATCATATTTATTTTTTACTTCTGCATATAATTTTTCTAATTCAAATACTTCTTGTAATTTGTGATTTAATAATGTCCCTGTTTCATCATCTGTTATTTCTTGAATCCACATTTTTTTAGTAAACTCAATAAATTTTTTTCTTGTTCTTTTTATATTATTTCTATTTTTAAAATCATTTTCAAGTTTCTTTAAATATATTTTCTTATACAAATTAATAATATATGTATAAAAATATTGATTTTCATATTCCTCTGGAAGAATCGTATAATTATTCATATCACTTGTTGAAGAAAATAAAGTCATTCCTAGCTTAGTTAATCCTAATTTCGCATATTTCCACTTTGAAAATGTCTCTACTTTATCACTATCTAGCTCTCTACTATTGTCTGCTGGCAATATATTTGCATATTTATTGAAATAATATTGAATATTCTCAAATTGCGTACTAGAATTCCATGCTTCTTGATCTACACAAACATATGAATATGTTAAAAATCTTTCTGTATCTATATTCAATTTTAATGCTTCAGATTTTCCGCCTGTAATCTTTCTTACAACATCTCTAAAGCTTTGTGCAGTTGCAAAACTATCTGTTTGTATTGAGATATTATCGTAATTTTCTAAGTCAGATAATTCATTATTAATATTTCTAAATTTGTAGTTAAAATTTAATACATTCGAAAATTTTTCATATTCCTCTAAAGTAGTTTTCATTACTAAAAACTCTATTCCTGTTTGAAAACATATAACCTCAATCTTATGTATCTTGAAGAATATTCCTGACTTGTCCTGCACTTTAGCTTGAATATCTTTTTTTAAATGATATTCAAATATATTACATTGATATTTCGCTAAAAGCGCTGCTCTTGTTTCAATTGGTAGCTCTTCTAATTGTTTTACCTTTTCATTACTCATGCTAAAACTTGAAAATAAGAATTCTCTTGTCTTAGGTAAAAAGTATTTATACATTTTAAAATCTTTTTCTTTTTGAAAGATTTTTAATTTACAATTTTCATCTTTTAGCATTTTTAAAATGTATTTTTGATATTGTCCATTTTTTATTATAAATGGATGAATAAAATATGTATATTGGTAGTTCGTCTTTAGTTCCATATAAATCACCTTTTCTTTCGCTTTTTATTATTGTAATTATTATCCATAATTTACTAAGTTGGAAAAGAATTAAATTTTGGCAAGGAAAACAAGTTTGAAATTTATGAGGCGTACTATTTGTACGTTGATTAAATTTCAAATGAAGTTTGACACAGCCAAAATTTTAATTATTTTCTAACGTTCACAATTGGTTGTAGTAATTCATATTAATATCCTTTCCATAATGCCATCTACCTATAAAATCAATTGTCAAATAATCATCTAAATTATAAATAGGCTCTTGAATTACTGTGCCTTTATCATCAATACTGCCCCATTTTCCGTCTTTCTTTACTGCCGCATACCCAAAATTATTTTGTGAAGTTGCATCATCATAAATATAATCTACAACAACATTTCCAGATTTATCAACAAAACCATATTTTCCATCTTTTTTACTCAAAAATAATGTACGAGTTTTAAATATATCTGATTCTTTTTTCTCATTAAATGAAAAATCATAATATTTGTTTTCATCATCTTGTCTTAATTCAAAATAACCTTCTTCTTCATCAACATCAATTAAGATACCTGTTTGTTTCACTTCAAAGTTTCCATTAATTATTGAATTATTAAAGTTTTCGTCCTCTCCTACATACAAATCTGCTTTTTCATAATAATTTAAGCTCTGATATGTAAATCCTAATTTTTCAGCACCTATCAAATCTATTATTCCATATTTTTCGTCTTTTTCAGCTATAAATATTCCTGTTTTAGCCTCTTTTAAATCATCATATGTTGGATTTAACGTAACTTCTCCTGACATATTCATAATTCCATATTTTTCGCCTTGCTTAAATATTACACCATTTTCTTCATTTTTTAATATTCCTGTAATTTCATCAAATCCAGTTGTTAAAACATCTGTACCATCTTTTTTAATTAATTTTTCTGTTTCACCTTGTTGTACAACATAATAATTAGTTGTATAAACATCTTTTATTTCATCATAATTTGGTTCTAAAATCACTTGATTATTATTTCCTACAATTCCATATTTTCCTTCTTCATTTTGAACTAAATAATTTGTTGTATCATCAGCTTTTAATGTTCTAATATCAGTATATTGTGCTGATATTATTTCTTTTCCTTGAACATCTAAAAGTCCAAACTTTCCATCCTTTTGCACCTTTATTACATCTTGTTTTCCTTCAAGAGTTGAAATTGAATCATATTGACAAGGTTGCAACTCATTTCCGTCTAAATCTATAAGCCCGTATTTACCGTCTTTTTGTACTTTTAGAACATTACTTATATAACTTACTTGTCCATTTCTATCAACTACTTGTAATGGCTCTATTTGATTATATTGTGTGAATATTTCTTCATTTTTACTATTTAAAGCCTTTGTACTATATTCTCCTGTTTCATAATTCACATCAAAAGTACACAAAAATACGTCTTTTTTGCTATTTGGAACTACCATCATTTCCTGATATGATGGGTCTATAACTACTGCTCCAGTGGAATCAATTATTCCCCACTTATTATTTTGAAATGCTGCAAAATAGTCCTTACTTGTTATTCTTGTTTGCTCTCCATCTCTTGCAAATAACCCTCTTATCATGAATATAAACATTATTAATACTACAAATGCTATTATTACTGCAAAAACTTTTTTTAAATTTAGTTTTGGTTCTTCGTATCTCTTTCCTCTGCTCAAAATTGTCCTCCTATATTTATTTATAATCTTTAAATCTATTAATTTTTATTTTTTAACATCTTTATTTTACTATATTTTAGTATAAAAAACAATATTTTCTAAAACATTTAGAATAATGAAATAAATTTTATACTATTTTATAATAGCAAAGAATAAAATTCAAAAAGCAGGGATTTAAGGTCCGTCCCTAAATCCCTAAAAAGAGGGATTTTTAGGACCGTCCCCTAATCCCTCTTTTTAAATTTGCATACTATTATGCTCATGTCGTCTTTTATTACTCCAAAGTTATTGTCTATTGCTTCATTTAATATTAAATCTGCTATTTTCCCTGTATTTGTTGTTTCTATGTCTTCTAATAAGTATTTTAACCATAGATCCTTATTTTTGTATTCTATGTTTGCGTCTAATACTCCGTCTGTACACATTAATAGAATATCTCCTGAGTTTATATCATAGTCAAATGTTTGTATGTTTCCTTTTTCTATTATTCCTGTTGGTAATGAGTTTGCTTTTATTATTTGTACTCTTTTATTGTTTTTTATGTATGTTGGACATGCTCCACTTTTTATAAATTCTATGTTTCCTTTATATAAGTCTAAAATTGCTATGTCTAGTGTTGCAAATACTTCATTATCTTGATTTATTAATGATGAGTTTATTAAGTCTAATGATGTTTTTTTATCAAAGCCAGACAATAGTAAGTTTTCTAACATTTTTAATGCTTGTGTACTGCTTTTTTTAGCTTGATTTCCTGTTCCCATCCCATCACTTATTGCAACAAGGTATTTTCCATCTTTTAGTCTTATATTTAATATGCTATCTCCTGATATCTCACTTTTTGATTTTGTTGCCATACTATTTCCAATTGCCATTTCAAATTTATCGTCTGATAAAAATGTGTATTTTGTTCCAACACTTGTTTCGTCATTTAATACTATTTTTTCTACTAAACTCTTTGTTAATAGCTTTTCAATTAGTTCTATTTTTGCTGTTTCTAAAATTTCTTTTGCATATATTGTAACGAAAAATCTATCTTGTTTTTGTATTAATATTTCTTCTACTTGTATATCTTTTTGTTTTAAAAGTTCTGTGATTTTTATTGTTTCTTTTTGATAATTATCATTTTTTCCGCTTGCTTCTTCTTGTATTTCTTGTTTCATTCCTTTTGCCATTTTTTCTATGGCTTTTGACATCGCTGTTAATTGGTTTCCTATATTTTTTTGATTTTGTTCTATCTTTTTTCTCCATATAAAGTCATTTTTGCTAACTTTATATGAAATATTTATTAATGTAACCATTTGAGATATATTATCTTCTAAATATTGACTAACTTCTTTATCATCAAATCCTACAACATAGCTATTACAATCTGCAAATATTTGTAGCAATGCTTTTCTATCTATTTCTTGTTTATCTAATAGATATTCAAATATCTTTTTTGTGATTTCACTTTCTGGATTTGCTATGTCATCATATAACATATTATCTTTATATGCCTCTAAATTATTTAATAATTCTGTCATAAATATTTCTTTATTTTTTTCTTTTATTTCTACATCACTTGTATCTTCGATATTTCCTCTATATGATGTTGCCATTTCTTTTATTGCATCCGATACATGTGTTAAGTTTTCTGCAACTTCCTTGCTTTTATTTAGCGCTCCATTTGGCACAACTGGTAAAAATTTTGAATTTCCTATAAATTCTTCTAAATCTATTTGGAAATTTTTTGGTAATAAAAGTAATCCAATTGATGCAACTAATATTTCTTTAAAATATATTAGTTCTACAGTATATCCATTTGAAACATATGCAAGCAATACATTCCCTAGTGCAAATCCTATTATTACTCCAATTTTTCCTAATTTATTAAATATTCCTGCAAGCATTCCTGATATTGCATATGCTGCTATCATAATTGGTTCTGAACCTGTTATTACTCCTAAAGTAACTCCTATTGTTACTCCTGAGGTTGTCCCAACTAGAATTCCATTTTTCCATCCTAATGCCATTACTATAAATATGCTTAAGATATTTCTAATATTAAATCCTACTATGTTAAAATCTCCAAATGCTCCTACGGAAATCGCAAGTAATAAACTTGCTCCCATTAATTCTTCGATCGAAAATGCTCTTTTTTGTCTAAAATCTTGTAACACTACAATAGAATTTACAAATATTTTGTAGAATACCATTGCAATTATTGAAACTGTTATCCCTGATAATATATCATAAAGTGTAAATCCTGAAATTGCATATTTTGCAATTTGTATTATGATTGTTGCTAAAAATATATTTTTCCCTATTCTTATTTTTTCATTTCTTTCATTTTCGTTATATCTTGGTTTAAATATGAAAAGAGAGATTACTAGAACTAATGTTGTTAAAAAGTATTCTAATGCTCCTCCTACTCCAAATTTAATACCATTTCCTACTAATGAAATTAGTACGATTCCAAGTACAGGTACAGATGAACTTAAACAAGCTCCTAATAAACTAATGCTAAATACTGAAAAGTCCCATCCTATACTTACTAATGATACTAATAATGATACTATATATATTAATATGTTTTTCTTTGTAAATACATTTGAAAAAATATTTACTCCGCTTTTTATATCCTTTTTTCCTTCATTTACATTTATTGCATTTCCATCCATATTTTGAAACATCCTTACCACCTCTTTGTTTTTAATAAGCTTATTTTACTACTTGTCCTTTGTGGTTTTTGTCTTTTTTGGTAATCTAATTCAAAAAAGTTCTTTACATTTTTTTAGGTTTTTTTAAGAGGTTTTCCTTTATTTCTTTTATTTACTCTTTTTACGTTTTTTATTTTATTACATCTTGTCGAAAAAAGCAATAGAAAAAGCTACTGAAAATTATTTCAATAGCTTTTTATTTTATTATCCCTTTACTAAGATGGTTATTTCAATTGTCCTAGGTCTGTCCCTTTCGTTTCATTTTGAAACAATTTGGCACGTCCCTAAATCACGAATTTCTTAATTAAGATTATTCCTGCTACTATTATTGCAAGTGAGCTTATTGCTATTATAATGTATGAAACAGTATTTGTTGTTTGTCCTGTTGGTGGTACAATGGTTACTCCTGGTGCTTCTGAATCGTCTTCCTCTGATGTATAAGTATTACCTGGTTCATAATTTCCTGGTATTGTAGTTATTACTGGTCCACCATTATTTTTCTTGACTACTATAATCTCTGCATTATTTTCTAAGAATGTTTCATCATTATTTGATAATAATTTATGTGCACTTAATAATGCCGTTGTACTTGTTTCACTATCATTTCCTATTGGTTTTAATACATCATCTTTTAGTTGATCTGTTGTTATTATTTTAATTGTGCTATTTAATGTACTTTCTAAGTCCTTTGATAATAATCCATCTGGATTACTATTTTCATCATACAAGTAATCAGCTCTATCAGCTTGTGCGACTACAGTCCAATTTTCATGGTCTTCACTTTCTGTTGACATGTTGTTATCTATATAGTCTATTATTAATGAAGGTTGTAATGTTATAAGTGATGATTCAATTTCTCCATGTCCAATACCATACATATAGAATTCAGGTGTTTGATAATCTAACTCACTAATATTTGTTACTTTTAAAGCATATTCTATATCAAGTGTTGCTCCTTGTATTAATTCTTGATCTATTTCAACCTTAACTTGTCCATTATTTGCGTTTGAAGGTGGCATTACTGTTACATATTGTGCATTATTTATTAATTGGCCATTTTCTAATTGAGCATTTACTATAACATTTGAATTTGCTAAAGTAATTTTTACTGATGTTATCTCTTTATCTAATTGTAATATTTGTCTTGATCTTTCTATTATTCCAAAATCCACACTAGTAATTTCACTTGCTGATATAGTTCCTTGTTCTGTTATATTATCTCTTACATCTTCAGTATCATTAAGTTCAATATAAACATCAAAACTTTGTGTAGTTGAATTCATTTGTGTATTTGTATATTTATCTGCTGTACTACTTGGATCATATGTATTTTCCAATTTTTGTTTTTCAGCATAAGTCATATCACCTATCTCTGAATCTATATTAAGTCTTGTGTTATAATCATCTACTGCATCTGATGCTCGAATCTCCGTATTTGTTTCAGTATTCCATTCTAATCCTGGATAATTTTGTTTAAAGCTATCTTTATACCATTCTTTTTCTGTTCCTTTTGCATTCCATACAGTTTCATCTACAACTGTACTTTTATAATTTTGTACATTAACAATTTGTTCATCACCTGTATCTAGGGTATATGTTGAGTTAATTCCATTTCCGTCTATATTACCTCCCCAAGTATACTGTATTTGATATTCTCCTGGTATAAATCCATCAATTGTATATTCTCCATTTTCATTAGTATAAGTCACTGCATCCTCATATGTTTCAGTATCTTCACTATATACTTGTGCCACATTTCCTTCAGTATCAACTAATGTTACTTTTACATTTTGTATTCCTTGTTCATCATCATCATATTGTCCATTTCCTTGTCTTGCTATTCCTGTATGTACTCTACTACCTGCATCTAAAGAAGTTTCATCTGTATCTAAGAATACTTTTCCATTTACTGTTCTTAATTGTTGTAGTATTAGTAATATTCCAGGTGCTTTATCTGTATCATCTTCCCAAGTTGTTCTATCATTTACATCTGTATTTCCTGGTTGAGAATCTTTGTCAATTCCTGCAAATACTTTACTTTCACCATTATCATTAGTTTTTGTTATACCATATGTTTTGATTTCTGATATATTGTCTAATTTAGCATATTCATTATCTTCTGACTCAACAATATCTATTATATTATCTTTATTTACTTCAAGTATTACATAAACAAATCCTTCTTGTTGAGGTCCTAATTCTAAGATAGCTCTATTATTTCCACCAATTGTTACTTTCTTGTATTCACTATTAACCTCTGTTACATCTGTATAATCTACAATTTCAGTTCCTTCCATTATACTTCCATCTGCATTTATATCTGTTCCTATTGCTACTAAGTTATATTTAGAATCAAAGTAATCATCTAATTCATAAATATTTGCACCTAAGTTTGTTGAATTATTTTTCACTGCTATTTTATATGTCATTTCTACACGAATTTCTTCGTCATCTGTTCCATCGTAATAAACATCTGATGGATATAATGGTCTAGAATACGTCATTTCGGCATATTTTTCTTCAAATTTTACTTGTGGATCTAAATCATGTCCACTTACTCCATTACTATTTTCTTCCCATAAGTCTTGGTTAAATCTATCACCATATTTATACACGTGTTGTGTTCCAACTATACTTACTTTTGCACTTTCTACATCTTTTACTACTGATAAATCTGGTCTTTCTCTTTTCTTTAATCCTAAGTTTATACCTTCTTCAAATGTACTTCCTATTTCAGTTATTCCATTTTCTCTTATTTCATCTGCACTTATTATATCTGATAAATATCCTGATTGTCCTACTGATGTATATGCATTATATGTAGTAGATGAAGTTATATACTTATCAGCTACTCCATTTACTGGATAATATGTTTTATAGTCCTCTAAAGTAATTCCTGTATATGGTGCAACTTCTTCAATTTGCTCATCACTGTATCCGTATAAATATTCACCCTCATAATTAATTGTGCTCTTATAATCTTCAGTATTATATTGTATATCATTTATTTTTGTTCCACCACTATCATTTGATTGACCAGCTGTTATCTGAGCAAAATTTTCATTAAATATTGTCCTATTATCTCCCTCGATAGCTTCTGTTCCATTAGGATTAGCTATATCTATAATATTTACTGATTCATATGCCATACCATTATATGAGAATTCTATATAATATTTATCCAAATCGTCTATTGATACATCTACCATAGTATATTTACCATTAGAATCTGTTACAGTTTCATCTACCAAATTTCCATCTTCATCTTTAAATTGTACTATATTTCCTTCGTTGTCTCTTAATCTAACAGTAATATTTTCTAGTAATTTATCATTAATATCATCTGCAACATTTTTGTATAATTGGTTTGCATCTTCTGTTTTTCCTACTTCCCAAGCAATATCTTCCCATGCATATCCTGAAATTTTAATATATTTTCTTTCATTTTCAATATTTAATGTAGTGTTACTTCCATTTTTGATAGTTAAATTACTGTTAATAACTTTTGGTAATTCTTCATATCCATAATATGGATTTACTGTTTCTATCAATTCATATGTACCTTGTTCTAATAAATTAATCGCAATTTTACCATTTTTATCAGTAATTAATGTTGTTTCCTCTCTATTATATACTGCATTTCCATTTTTATCTGCTGATACATAATAACCTTCATATTTTCCTGAAGTCATTCTTAAAGTAAATCCTATTCCTTCTAAAGCTTTACCATTTCCATCGGTATCTGGATCTGTTTTATTTATTGTAATTCTACCTTTAATTTCTACTGAACCAAATGAAACATTTTTTGAAGCATCTTTGTAGTCGTCATCATATTCGCTATATTCCTTATAAGTTACCATTGGTTGAGTAGTTTCTACTTTTGCTGTTGTAGATAGTCCTCCTGAAGCATTTTCATGTCTACCATCCTCAAGACCAGTACACATATATTTCAGTTTATATGTTGTTGTAGTTCTAATTCTTACTGCATCTTTTGTAGTAACTGTAAGCTTTAGACTATTTATTTTTTCTACACTACTACTTACTTTAATATAAAAAGTATAGTCTCTATTTTGAGTCATATCTAAATCCATTTTATTTCCTTTTGGATCTACAATAAGATTTGTATTAGTTGATTTCTTTGCTTGGCCATTTTGTGTATACTGTATATTAATAGCACTTATATATGAGTCTGCACAATTACTTCTTATTTTATAAGGTCCAACTAAATTATAGGTATCATTTAATGCTACAACATCAACTGAACTATCATTTTCTGTTAGAGTTAATGTTTTCAATGTTACTGGATCACCTGTAGAATTTTCTACATTTATTTGAGATGCAGTTCCATTGTAATAATGGTTACTAGTAGCACACATATGCCAACCTGTATGTCCACAAACATATTTTACATCATTACTTCCTGTGAAATAATCACCTGCTGACCATTTAACACTAAATCCATATACATCTGATGATAATACAATTCCTAAAACTCCTGTAATCATAAATATACTAAATATATTTTTAATTTTATTATTTTTAAATGGTTTTATTTTTATTTTGCCTTTAATAATTAATATAATTAATGTCAATATTCCAATTGCCAAAATTGTAATTATTGTATATGTTAAAGCACCTGTTTCAATAGAAATTAATAACTCTGCTTGTGAATAATCATCTTCTGATGAATTTCTATTTCCACCTATAGAATCAATATCTGACAAATTATTTGCTGTTCTGCTTTGCCCTATTTCTGCTACATTAATAACACTTCCTGTTGAGTCTTCATCTAAGTTTTTATTTAATGTTAAAGTTAATTGTTTTGATTCACCAGGTTGTATAAATTCTCCTGATAAACTACTATTAACTAAATCTCCATTTTCATTTTTTAGCCAAGTTTTATTTTGACTCGCATCAAATGTAAATCCTTCTGGAATATAGTCTACAATTTGGCTAGCATATCCTTCTATATCTCCTTCATTTGTTATAACAATAGTATATTCAACAGTTATTCTACTGTTTGCAATTTCTCTTGATTTTATATCAACTTTTGTAAATTGTGTGTTTTGATAATTATATGTCTTAGTTCCACTTGATGTTTCTACAACAACTTGACTAATATATTTATCTAATTTTAAGTCAAACTTATTATTAGTTACTAACCCCATATCAATATTAGATAAGCCATTATCTGCAATAGTTATAGTATCAGTCATTCCGACGTTTTTTTCTATTCCATCTATTGATACAGATTTTGCTATAACATCAGAATTTAATGTAGCTGAAACTCCGCTCTTTTGATAAGAAGTTAATGAATAATTACCTGTATCATATTCAAATAATACCCAATAATTTCCGTTTTGTATATTATTAAACTCATATGCTCCTTGAGAATTTGTTGTTGTTCTTAAAGTTTCTCCATTTTCATTTTGTGCAATAGTCTGTGTACTTGCATCATATAATTTAACTTCTATTCCACTCATTAATTGCTCTGAACTATCTCTTTTTCCATCTCTATTAGCATCTAACCAAGCAACACCTGAAATAGAATGAGGTTCAGCAGTTGTTCCTCCATTATTATTATTTCCATTTCCGCTTTGACCACTATTACCAGTATTAGGATCTTCCTCATCTTCATATGCTGCTAATAAAGTGAAATTAACAATATTTGAAGTAACAGTTTTTATTCCTATATTTTCATCCTCTTCTGTTTTTTCCGCAGTTGCATAATTAGAAACTTGCACTGTCTCATTTGTATCAACTGTTGTTGCTTTAATTGTCATTGTAACAGTTTTTCCTGCTGGAATTTCTAAATATTCATCTATATTTGCCTGATCCTCAATAATTAGTGAAAGATCTCTTTCTACTTTTTCTAGTTCATAACCAATATTTGCCTCAGCTTCTATATCATACATAGTATCCCCAAAGCCATCATCTTCAATAATATATCTTTCATACTCAAGAGAAACAGGTTCAAGATATTCTGGTAAATAATCATACACATGAACATTTGCTCTTATCTTTGACTCATTTGTTATCTCTAATATATATGTAACTTCTTCTCCATATCTAACTTCTTCTCCTTCTCTATCAGAAGACATTTTTACTGTTACATATGTTGGATATGCAGATCTCCTATTTTCATTTGAATAATATATATCATTTTCATCAGTATATGATTTTACAGACATTGTTAATGGAACTTCATTTACATTATCATCAAAATTATATGCTTCTACTACAATTTCAATTGTTATCGTTTCATTTGGTTCGATAGATGAAATTACTCCCTCTAACTTACCATTTTCATATGTTCCAAATTTTTGAAGTGCTAATTCACTATCTGTATAATAATAAGCATCTAATATGTTCATTTCCTTTTGAAATTCAGTAGATTCTACTTTTACATCATTTATAGTTTGATCTGTTAAATTAGTAATATCTAAATAGTAAGAAAAACCATTTTTTAAATCTCTAGCAATATATGATTTCAAATATACATCTAAATCTGATTTTATTAATGTATTTTCTAATGTAGTACTTGCATATTCTGTATTGCCAATACTAACTGAAACTGTATTACTAATTTGTTTTTCATTTTCACTATCTGCTAAATCTTTAACTACAATCTCATAAAATCCTGTTCTAGTTTGCCCTGGTTCTAATGTCTCGGCAACAAACCTATATTCTTTTAAATCAGGATTTTCAATATAATCATAAGCTTCTTGAGTATATGTTCCAATATCAACTGTTGCATATACTGTGTTTTCTGGTATTTGACAATTAATTTGCACATTATTCATTGTAGTATCAGTTGTATTTGTAACACTTACAACATATTTTATAATTTCACTTGTATGTATGTTATCTCCATTTTCTAATCTCTTATCTCCAACTTGTGCATATACTTCTAATTCAATTCCTTGGCCTTGAATTTCTTGATTTGAAGTTTGTGTATTTTGATTTGTATTTTGTATATCCTGATTTGCATCTGATGATAAAACTTCTTCTTCTTGATTTTTTCCTTCACTAGCTACAGTATTAACAATATCAATTGGAATATCATCACAATTTCCTTCTTCTGTAATATAGCCATTTCTAGATACTACTTCATTTGTATAACTTGCTTTAATAACAGATTGTGTTGAAGAAATATCACTTTTTAATACAATATTTGCTGGAATTACAATATTAGCTCCTGCATTAATATTATCAGTATTATATGATGTTTGTTCTCCATCTAATTGAATAACAATTTCTTTATTTCCTTCACTATTGTCAACCACATTACTTTCCACAATATTAAGAGCATTTCCATATAATATAGAAACATCACCTAATACAACCTTTTCTACTTCTGCTGGCAATGTAATTCTTAAAACTGGATTTCTAAATAAATTGTATTCACTACTATCTGATTTCAAAGTTGCAGTTAAAACGACATTATTAGTAACTCCATTTCCTAAACCATTATTATCAATTTGAAGATTTACACTAGATTTTGCATTTTGTATTTCTGTAATTTTTTGTGCGTTTTCAATTACTTCTCCATTTGATAAAGATATACTTTCATTAGTAACTATTCTTTTTGCATTTAAACTAGTTACACTACTTTTGATGATTTTATTATTTTGTAATCTAATAATACCTTCTTTAATTGGTTTAGAAAATTCAAGTTTTATATTTTCTGTATTTTCTGGATATATTATCTCTATAATACCTTCTTGAGCTTCTTCTGTATCTTTATTTATTTCTTGTATAATGCTTCCATCTTGTGCTAATACTTTTATAGTTCCTTCTTCACCTAAGATACCTATCATATCTTGTTTACTTATTTGGGTACTTGTATAAATAACATTATCGACATTATCCAAGTTTTGTTCATTTTCATCTTGCCAACTATTACTTTGATCTATTACTATTTTTTCTCCTATATCCTTATAACTAATTAGTAAATTCATAGATTCTTTATATGCAGTTTGATAATCAGTATTATGAGCCGTATTTGATTTAATATAACCATCATAAATGTTTTCTGTTCTTATATCTGAAGAAATAATACTACCTATATTTTCAGTTAAATTTTGTGGTAGAGTTACTGTTTGTGTCACACTTCCTATTTCTTCATTATATAAATCTTCACTAACTACAGCCTTTATTTCAATAATTCGTTCTTCATTTTGCTCTGTATACGCATTTTCTCCATAAACACATATGACTTCATATTCATCTCTTGATGAACTATCATATTGATTATATGGTTCCTCACCCTCATTACTAGCAATTAGTTGCAATATTCCTTGTTCTTTATCATATGAATAATTGCCTTGTATATTACTAGTTTGCCCATTAGTAGCTTTAGTACTCTGAGCAATTACTTCTACTCTTTCAGGTAACTGTCCATTTAATTCAGGAATATCTACTAATGTTGTAGTCTTTTTAATTGCACCATAATCTTGGCCTTCTGCATATTCAATTCCTGTTTTTACATTGAATTGTAAAAGAGTACCTTTCCTTTCTTCTATATTAAAATTATTATATTTACTAATTGATACTTCGATTAAAGCTTTTGCTTTTTCTTCTATATTATTTACCACTTCTTCTGCTAAAACTGCTGCATGACTCAATAATATAGTAAATATCAACAGAAATACAATTGCCGTTTTAAAAACTCTTCCCTTCATAATCTTCCTCCATAAGATATATTTTTCTTTATTTATATCTTAGCTATTATTGAAAATTAAATCAATATCAATTTTTTCCAAAAAATTTTTTGAGGCTAAATATCTTCTACGGAAAGTCATTTCATGCTTTTTTATGTCTCAATTTTATATTTATTTTACATTTTTGTAATATTTGTAACATTTGTTATTATAATTTTTTATTACATTTCTAAAACACTAGGGATAATTAAAATACATCTTTTCTAAATCATTTTTCATGCAATAAAAAAATAATAGTATAAGAAAATATATTATCTTATACTATTATTTTTATCGTTTTTTGTCACTTTGCTAATTGTTATATTATTAGTAGCAAATTAATTATTTCCTAATGCTTTTTTCTTTATAACTATAACTCCTACACCTATTACTAATAATGCAATTATTCCAATTGAAATTGGTAGAATATATGATAAGTTATCTCCTGTTGCTGGTGTAACTATAACCGTTTCTGCCATATCATCATCTGATTCTGTATGGCCTGTACCTGGTATATAGTTACCTGGTGTAGATACTAAATCTGATCCTCCTGTTTTGTCTACTTCTACAATTTCAGTTTCATTATCTAAAGATATATCTTCACTTGTTGTTAAGATTTTTGATACATTTAACATTATACTTTCAGATTGAGTAGGTTCAATTTGTGCATCTTTTAAACTATCAGTATAAAGAATTGTTTTATCATCAATTGTTGAAGTCTCTGTTTGATAAACTTCCTCTTGTAATAGGTCTTTTACTTCATCTAATGTTTTTATTTGCCATTGTGTATTAGTTTCACTATCAAAAGCCCAATCCTTATCTAGATAGTCTATAATTCCAGTTGCATTAATTGTTACTACATTTCCTTCTACAATTCCATATTTATAGAATCTTTCTGATAAATAATCTAATTCGCTATTATTTGTCACTACAAATTCATATCCTACTTCTAATGTTGCCCCTTGCATTACTTCATTATCTAGCTCTACTCTTATAAATCCATTAGCAGGTTGTGTCATGTCTGATGGTGGCATATAAGTAATATTACTTTTATCTCCTGTTATGCTTCCATCATCTTCTATTGTAATATTATTTACTACTTGTCCATTAGCTAATGTAACTTTTAATGTTTTTACTCTTTTATTAATTGATATATCTTGTTTAGCCCTTTCTATAATACCAAAGTCTATGTTTCTTATTTGATATGTGTATCTATCTCCTGTTGATGCAGTTGTTGTTGTGTCATATTCTACACCTATTCCCATAGTTGGAGTCATAGAATTCATCTTGTCAATCGTTGTCTGTGTACTATTTTCTATATGTGTTAATTCTGCATCTATTGCTTGTCTTAATTCATAATCATCTAAAGCATCTGTATAACGTATATCAACATCTTGCTTATACCATTCTTTATTATTTTGATCTCTATCAGCATTATACACTGTACCTTTATAGTTTTGTACTGTATAAGTTTGATCTCCCCAAGTATATGTTAATGTATAGTCTCCTGGTATATATCCACTTATATAGAAATCACCATTTGCATCTGTTGTTGCATTATATACTTTTCCGCTTCCTGTATTTTCTGTTAATGTAACTTCTACTCCTGCAATTCCAGTTTCACCATCTTCGTAAATTCCACTACCTTGTCTTACTTTTCCTGTCATAACTCCAGATACATCTTCTCCACTTTCTGCTACTGGTTCATCTTCAAATACTTTACCTGTCATTTCCCTTGCGTCTGCAACTTCTAATCTTAATGATAATGCTGCATCTGTATCATCTTCATATGTTGCTTTATTTTCAGGGTTAGTAGTTCCTGGATTAGAATCTTTATCTATACCTGCATATATATTTCCATTGATATCAAATATTGAATATGAATTAATTTCAACTACATTATCTAGAGTTTCTTGTCCATTTAATACATTTATTACTGCTTCTCTATTTAATTCAAATTGTACATATACATTTCCTTCATTTGAATCTAATGTACTTGTTAATGGGTCTATTCTAGTATTATTATTAATTACAACTTTCTTGTAATTATCATTATAAGTTCCCTCTGTATATTCAAGTCCACCAGTTATATTGCCTCTTTCATCTACACCTGTACCTACTCCAATAATACTATATCTGCTGTCATAATAATCTACAATACTATTTATTTGAGCAATTAAATTAGTTGATTCATTTTTCATTGCTATTTTATACGTAATATATACTTTTAGTTCTTTACTTGGGTCATTTTCATTTACATATTCATAATCTGCTTCATAAATTGCTCTTGTATATGGCTCAGCTGCATATTTTTCTCCAAATTTAACACCTACATTAAATCCTTCTCCACCATAATTTTCTGGATGGTTAAATCTTTGTGCATATTCATATGTATGTTCATATCCATTTACTGTAACTCTTACATTTTCAATATCCTTAGCTATTGCTAAATCTGGCTGTTCTCTTTCATATAAACCTAAATTAATATATTTTATCTCTTCTTGTCCGACTGTATAATGTTCCCTTATTATATATTCCGTAACATCTGTATTTGCTGTTATTGGATATTGTCCATTGTTAATTAATGTTGATTTATGCTCTGTTGAATCATAGTTGTATGTCAATTGATGTTTTTCATTACCATTTTCATCAAGTGTATATCCAGTTGTTTGTGTTCTTCCCTCTACTACACTAAATCCTCTATTAAATGCATCTCTATCTTCTGCACTTTCTGCCGATTTAGAACCATTTGGTAAATCATTTCCATTTTCATCATATAAGTGTGGTACTACATTTGTATATGTTAATCCGTCATATTCAAATTCAATATAGTAATCAGATAATTTTTCAATCAATACATCTGTAAACAAGTATTGTCCATCACCTAAATCTGAATTTTCTCCTGTTACCATTTCTTTTACAGTTTCACCTGTTGTTCTATCTTTTAGTCGTACAGTTATACCATTTAATAAAATATCATTTATATCAAATTCATCATCATGATATAAGTCATTTCTTATCCATTGTTTTTCAGCTTGTTTATCAACCCATACAAATCCAGATAATTTAACATATATTTGTTTATTTCCTATAACAAAGTCTGTTGTTTTATCAACTGCTATTTGTTGTTCTTGCCCATCTTTTATAATTTCATATCCATAATTAGGATTTTTAGTTTCATATGCTACATATGTACCGACAATCAAGTTTCTAATTAAAATCTCTCCATTAGAATCTGTTACAAATTCTGTTGCTTGTTCTCTTGAATCCACATATGAAATATTACCATTTGAATCTTGATGTACATATTTTCCAGTTTGTTTATGTTGGATATAGAAACCAACTCCTTGTAATCTAATTTCATGGTTATCTTCATTTACTTTTATTACTCTTAAGTTTCCTTGAATAGGTATATCATAATCAAATGGTGTTGTAATTTCATCTTTTCCTGTATGTGGTTCTCTGATAATTAAGTTTTGCATATATCCATTGTTTGCTTCCAAAAACCATATTTTTACACCTTTAACATCTATACTAGCAGTTGCTGAAATCTGAGTTATTCGAGTTACATTTCCATCTGCTGGAATTGATATATAAAAATCTCTTCCTGATTTAATCTGATTTACATTATACCAGTATTCACTATTTCCATTGAAACTACTATATATCATTCCTTTTATACCATTGTTATTTTGGTCAAGAGCTGTAACTCCTGTAATAGTTCCAGAGAAAGTCCAATTAAATGGTCCAATTCTTAAATAATCGTGTCCGTTTCTTTGATAAGCTTTTACTTGAATATTATTTTTATTTGTATTATCAGTAATTTTAGCATCACCTAGATTATTAGCATAATTATTTGCTGCTGAATTTAGATAACTACTATTTCCTTTAGTATTACTTACGAATCCTTTATATAAGCCTGCATGATGTTGACCTACACTTTGCATCCATGTATACATGAAGTTCCATATTCCATTTGCTACTGGTCCTGTACTTTTATTACTTCCATTATCTCCTGATAATATATATGCAAGTTTCGCATTATCATTATGTGTAATTTGTTTTCCAGTATAATCTGTTGATGTTTTACCATTTATATCAATTTCAGATATGATTTTATATGAAACAGTATTTCTTAATGCTTGCCCATGCTCAACACAATATATATTAGAATTACTCATATATTGCCAATATGAAACACTTAATCGTTGGCCTACATAATATGCTGAACTTACGGTAGTAAAACTTAATACTCCAAAGACCATTGCTATTATTGTTAAAACTATCTTTTTAGTTTTGTTAATCATTCTATTCATTGCTCTCTTCCTCCTTTCCCATTATATTTCTTTAATGTGATTTCTTTTTTTCCAAATCACAAATCCTGTAATTACTAGTATTACTAAAATTGCAACAGCAATACTTATATATAAAGCTCCACCTGTTCTAATACTTAGAATAACATCTGCACTTCCCATGTCATTTTCACCTGACACTTGATTTCCTGGTGTAGAATTAATATCTGAAAGTCCTAAATCATTATAATCCTCTGCAATTTCTGCCCTATTGTTCATACGTCCAGTACTATTTTCTGTCATCGTTTTTACTAATGTTAATGTAACTGTTTTTGTTTCTCCTGCTGCTATTGGCTCATTAGATAAAATTGATGTATATACTGTATCTCCTGTTTGATACCAGTCTTTATTAAGTTCTGAATTAAATGTCATATCACTTGGTATATAATCTGCTATTTTTCTAACATATCCCGTTACTTCTCCAACATTTGTTACTTTAATCTGATACTCTACTATAACTGTTGTTCCATTTATTTGTTTTGCATCTAACTCTGCTTTAGCCATTGTTTCATCTTGATATTCTCTAACTGTTGTTCCACTGCTATTTTGCATAACTATTCTACTTACATATTTATCTAGTTTTAAATCATAATTTTGTAATAAAGCTAAACCAATGTTAATATTTGAAATATTATCATTATTTATTTCTAAAATATCTGTTGAAGCAACTTGTTCATTTTCACCATTTATTGTTAAATTATTCATTAAAACATCTGAATTTTGGTTTTCAGGTACATCAGTTGCTTTATATCTTGTTAAAGTATATTGAGAATTGTCATATTCAAATATTGCTATATATCTGCCGTTTCCTATTTTATCTAGTACATATACACCATTTTCATTTGTTGTAGCTTCTAATTCGTTTCCTGAAGTATCTTTTACTATATTATTTGTCTCAACATTTAATAATTTTACTTTTATTCCACGTAATAACTGTTCTGAATCATCTTTTCTACCATTGCCATTTTCATCATACCAAGCAAGTCCAGATATTGTGCTAGTTCCTGTTGCTACATCATTATCTTCTACATCATTTTGACCATTTCCGCTTCCGCCTTCTCCTGAATTATCATTTGCCAAAATAATATGTGTAATTTCTGACGTAGTTGCTATTGTTTCTCCATATACTTCAGCAGTGGCTACATTTGTAATTGCTTCTGATTGTACTCTTCCTTCTGAATAATTAACTACTGCTTGTATTTCAATTTCAGTTTCTCCATTTGCCTCTATATCAATAGGTATTTCTAAATTATTTGTATCAGAGATTTCATATTCTTCTCCATTTATTAAAATTCTTTGAATTGTTAATTGAGTTGGAATATTATCTCTTATTATTAAGTCTTTAGTTTGTGTATTTGTCTCATTTTTAACTTTAATACTATAAGTTATTACATCTCCTGATTTTACATTTTGTGTTCCTGTTTTATCTTCCATACTTAAATCAATAGCAAAGTCTTTTACCTCATCTGATAATGCATTTGAGTTATATTCTTTTTCACCATCATCTACTACAACTGAGAAATTAATTGCATTTTCTTCTGTTTTAGTTATTAACATGTCATAACTCAATACTTTTGTTTCTCCTGCTGCTATTGTTCCTATATTCATTTCATCACTATATTCTAAATCTTCTGATGTAATACCATCATCAACTGTTTCTGTTATCTCTTCATCATTTTGAGTATATGAACTTGATGTATCTTCATCTGCCCCTACTCTATAAATTTCTTCATTTTCTTCACCCATTCCAGAAATTAAAGTTACTCTTTGTGGTTCTAAATTGTTAGAGAAATTTGTATGTACTTTTACATCTGTTTGTTCTTCATCTGAAATGTTTTCTATAATTGCAAAGTATTGAACTACACCTGCTGTATATAAATCTACACTTCTATCTGTAACTCTTTTTACTGTTACTCTTAAATTTCCTTTTTCAGTTGTTAATACATGAGCTTCTGTTTCTGAAGTTACCCCATTAAATGCAACTTGTAACTTATTCTCTAATTTAGTTCCTTCAGGTGTATCTGAATTTACTCTTACTTCATATGTTACTGTTTTTACATCTCCTGGTTCAATATTTTCGATTGTTGTTTTATATTCTCTATCTTGTAATTCTTCATAATATGAAGCTCCTGTATATTCGTAATCTTCTTCTGGTACTACCATTGTTGTACCATCTGGAACTTGGCCTATTACTTCAATATTATCTATATTTTCAGAACCTGTATTTGAAACCTCTATATTATATTGTATTACTTCTCCATTTTTTACATTTTGAGTAATTTCTTTTCCACCAATTGTTGCAGATAATTTTGCTTCTAATTTTGGTCCAATTCCTGTTTCTAATGTAATTATTGATGAACTCAATGTATTTTCCACTGATGTTTCTCCACTTACATAACTTACACTATAATATTCTTCTGCTTTTTTGTTATATTCTAATGTTTCTGGAATTTGTACATTATATGAGATTTCAATACTTTCTCCAGTTTCTAATTGGTCTATAATTACCAAATATTTTTTAGCATTTTGAGTAAATTCTTTACTCCATCCATTATCTACACTATTTAAATCATTTGTAGCATTTTCATTTTCTGTATAATAAATCGTTATATCTGCTCTATTAGATATTTGCAAACCATCTACAATCTGAATTCCTAAATTATTTTTGCTACTATCTGTTAATAATGTTCCAAGTATTCTTACATTATTCATTCTACTTTCAGTTGTGTTTATTATCTCTGAATGTATTTCTAATTGTTTTGGTACATCTTGCGTAATTAAATTTACACTTGCATTTTCATCTTGCCCAGTAGTCTCTAATGAAATTTCTGGTATACTATTAATTATTGTTAAGTCTTTTGGTGCTACTATTTTAATATCTTGTGTTTCACTTCCTATACTTGTACCATCTACATATGAATGAGCATTTTCATTTTCATAATACATTGTTATAGCTGTATCAGTTGTTGGAGCTTTTTTATTTACTGCTATATTAGCATTAATAACTAATATTGCTCCTTCAACAGCCGTTTCTTTATAATCTGTTTGCTTACCTTCTAATGTAACTATAATATTTCTACCATCAATAGTATAATTTGCTACTTCTAATTCATTTTCATATAAAAGTTCTACACCTGTAATTTCAATATTTTCTACCTGTTCTGGTAATTCAAATCTAAATACAGGATTTTGATATAAATCATATTGTTCATTATTTGTTAATAATGTAGCTCTCATTTCCACAGAATTATCTGCTATTGTTGATAAAGTACTTTTATCAATTTCAAATTTACTTTGAGTTGTTGTTTCTTGTAAATCAATACTATTTTCTACTTGTCCTATTTTGTTGTTATTATAACCAACCTCAGAAATGTATCCGATTTGTCCTAATTCAGCTATATTACTTGAACTGTTTGAAACTAATTTTTTATAATTTTTAATTTTTAATGTTCCTTCTGCAATTGGTATTGATGTTTCTAATCTTATTGCTGTTGGCTCTGTACTATATGTAATTACTATATTTCTATTTTCATCTATTGGAGTTGAATTAGTAATTCTACCAATAACTTGACTATTTTCATCATAAATTGTTATTTCTCCTGTTTGTCCAAATAGTTCATCAAATTGGTCTTTTGAAACTACTGTTCTTGTATATACATCTCTTATTACATTTTGATTTGTACTTTCTTGAAGTGTTATACCACCAATAATTGCTTTGGCAAAATTAATATTAATACTTGTATTTATAACATATTCTTTTTCTAAACCAGCATATAATTTTCCTTTATACATACTTTGTTGTTCTGGCGCTGAAGTTATAGTTACAATATTATCTTTTTCTTCATTATCTAAAATAATATTTTGTGTATATGATAATTCTTTATCATCATATAATTTTATTTTTTGTTCTGCTATTATTTCTTGACTATTTATTTCTACATCACTATCATAAATATATGTTAATACTATTTTTTCAGTTCCGTCTAGTTTCCAACGAATTTCATTATTATCAGATGGTTTGTTTGTGAATTTAAAAGTTACATTTGAACCATCATATGTATAATCATAATATGTCATTTCATTAAAATCTACAACTTTTGTAACTTCTGCCCTTTTACCATCAATTGTTGGAACTGTTATATTTGCTTCTAATTCTTTCATTGGATAGTTATTTTCTTTTAATCCAACATTCCAAAGTAATTGAATAACTCTTTTTTCTTCACCGTCAACTGAAGTTATTTTATTTGTAATTATTTCTATACTGTCTGAAACATTATCAGATGTATAATTCTCCACTAAATCTAATTTAAGTTCTCTTTCAGCTTTAATATTTATATCTTTTTCAGTGCTATCATAATAATTTCCTTCTAAATTAATTAGATTGGTTTTTGATAAATTATCTATGTTAAATATTTCATCTTTATTTAGTCCTACATTTACTTTAATCTCTGCTTTTGTATTAGCATTTATCTGATTTAAAGTAATTGCATTTCCTTCTATATTATTTACATAGTTACTGTCTGTACTTTTTAAAGTAAAATTACTATCTTCTATTGTAATTTTACCATTAAAATATCCTTCATTTTTTACTTCTATTTGCATATTTAAATAGATATCTTCCATATTTGACATGTCTACTGAAGATATTTCTTGATTATTTCCATCTGTAAAATATGCATTAAACTCGACATTTTTATGGTTAGTTTCTAATGCATTTGCCGCATAACTAATAAGACTTGACCCTACAAATATGAAATTTGTTACTGTTAAAGTCATTATTAGCATAATAATTGTTGCTATTTTTAATATTCTATTTTTCATAATGATAGCCTCCTTTATTTTTTTACATTTTCCCACCTATTACATATTATATCGCATTTTTCCAGTTTTTTCAACAGTTTTACCATTATTTTTTAAGTTTTTATGTTTATTAACATTTTCTTTATTATTTCATATAATAAACATAGATTATTTGAAAAAGAATATATTTATATAAGAGGTGATTTTTTTGAATAATATGAATTTTGATGAAAATACAATTAATAAATTAAAAGATATGATGAATAAAGGTGAATTAAATGATGTAATTTCACAAATTCCACCTGAAATGATACAAAATTTTTCTTCTATGATGAATAACAATAATAACAATAGTCAAAACAATTCTAATAATGCTTCAAATAATACTGAAAATTCAACTAATTCTTTTGATTTTAGTAACATAGATATGAATACTATTATGAAAATGAAATCTGTAATGGACAAAATGAACAATTCAAATAATCCTAGTAGCAACTTACTTCATTCTCTTAAACCTTATCTTAGAGAAAGTAGAAGAGAAAAGGTTGATCAATATGCAAATTTACTTAATATAGCTCAAATTACAGGATTATTTAATAATGATAACAATAGTCATAATCAAAATAATAGAAATTCAGAAAATATTTCTGATATTAATATAAATAATTCTGACAATCTAAATAATAAGGAGAGTCCTAAGTAATGCCTATTTTTCCTTTTTATCAATATCCTTATAATATGAATAGATATTATGCAAGAAATAACTATAATAAAAGCATTAGTAAAGAATCACTTGATTTTGATACAAGCAATAATATCTCTGACTTAACTAACGATAATAATATTGAAACAAATCGCACCGAAAATAAAGAAAATAAATCATCTAGATATTCTGGTTTCGGCCCTATCCACTTTCAAAATCCATTTGATATGGATAGTGATGAACCAATTATTGAAATATTGGGTATTTCACTTTATCTAGATGATATTATTATCCTTGGTCTATTATTTTTTCTATATCAAGAAGGTGTCAAAGATTACACACTATTTTTAGCTTTAATTATGTTGCTTTTGAGTTAACTATTCATTAACCCCTTATTATTCAATTACTATTTTATCATCTATAACACTTACATAAGCTTGTTTATGCAAAGGTTCTTCATCTCTGTCTATTTCTCTTACTATATTTGCTATTCTAATTTGAACCGTATCTATTAAACCTGCTGCAATTATAGCTTGTTTATTTCCTTTTGCTCCTGCATGTGCTAATCCTCTTAATGCACCTAATACAACAATATTATCAGATGCCATTACCTCTGCTCCTGAATTAACATCTCCCAATATTACTAAACTTCCATCTGATTCAAGCTTTTGACCTGAACGTAATGAACCTCTATGGAATTTAGTTTCAGAAATTGCGATTTCTTTTTCAAAAGTTTTCTTTATACTTGATAACCCTAAACTTTTCGGCATATCAAAATCAATTTCCACATCAATTTTATCTTTTATCAATGCTTGTATTTCGTCTATTTCTCTATTTTTCAATACTTTTCCTGTAACTGTAATTGGTGTTTTTTCATCCTTATACAATTTTTTTAATTCAGGCAATTTTCTTCTTAAGTTTTCTACTATTTCCCTTTGTGTTGCATTATCATCCAATTTTATTATAATTTCATTTTTTCTTAAATTAATACTAACACAATGTTTCATTTCAACCTTCCTCTTTTCATTTATTATTTGTTGCAATTTACAGTCAAGTTATTTCACTTAATGTTGGTATGTTAATATTGAATAAATTTTGAATGTGATTAAAGAAACTTTAGAATTTCTTAAATAATTTTATGGAAAATGTTCACGCTTGCCGTGAAAGGGTGCCATAAAATTATTTTAGAAATTATTATATTTTCGTATTGAACCGAAAAATTTATAAAAAATTAACATATCAACATTTTATAAACTATAAATTGCAACTAATTTAAACTCTGTGTGTATGGCTCAGCTGTCATATCTTCTTGAATATCTTGTGTATTCATTCCAAAATACTCTTCCATTATATCTCTTACAACCTCTGCTGTATAATTTCCATGTCCACCATTTTCAACCATAACAACTATTGCTATCTCAGGATTTTCAAATGGTGCAAATCCAACAAACCATGCATGAACTTTGTCATTTGGGGCTTCAGCAGAACCTGTCTTTCCTCCAACACTTATGTTAAAATCTCTAAATCTTACATATGCAGTTCCTCCAGAATCACCAGTTACTGATTGCATTCCTGATAATACCGCATTTAAATTATTTTGGTCAATTGTTATATCTTCAGTTTCAGTTTCTTCAATTCCTAATTTTTGATTCACAAAATTATTAATTTCTTCTTTTGACTCTTCTGAACCATCTGAATTTCTAATTGTTTTTACTATACTTACATCTATTTGTTTACCACCATTTGCAAGCATACTTATATATTTCGCCATTTGCAATGGACTAAATTCATTATCGTTTTGTCCAATTGCAGCTTGTAATGAGTCTGCTGGATACCAAGTTGGATCATCTGGATGTAATTTTTGTTTTGTTTCTCTGCTTGCCAATTGTCCTGCAGTTTCACTTTGCAATTCTATACCAGTTTTTGTTCCTAAACCAAAATATTTAGCATATTTTACTAAAGTGTCAATTCCCATATTATCAGCAGTTTGATAGAAGAAATAGTTACATGATTTTTCAATTGCACCTGCAACATCAAGCCATCCATGTCCTCTACCATAATCACTAAAATACCAGCATCTTGGTTGATAATCACTATATTTTCTATACACACCAGTATCATTAATTTTTGTTGTGGTAGTTATTGTTCCAGACTCTAATCCTGCTATTGCTGTAATCATCTTGAAAGTAGAACCTGGTGAATATGAATTTTGTACAGCTTTATTTACAAGTGGTTTTGCTTCATTATTTGTATAATTATTCCAATTTTCTGTACTTATTCCTCCGACGAAATCTGCAGGGTTATAATCTGGATAACTTGCCATTGCAAGTACTTCCCCTGTATTTACATTCATTACAACACAAGCTCCTGCATTTGTATCAAATCTTTGTCCGAATCCACCATTTCTTATTTTTTCAATATTTGCTTTTAATGCTTCTTCCGTAACTCTTTGTAAATTTGCATCTATTGTTAGAACTATGTCTGAACCTTTAATAGCTTCTTCTGCTATATATTCAGCAGTTGTAGAACCATCAACCGCCATATCAATTTGTTTTGTTCCATTTTTTCCTTTTAGATATTCTTCAAAAACATATTCTATTCCCGTTTTTCCAATTATATCATTTTGAGAATAATATTCCTTTCTCGTTTCATATTCTTCTGAACTTATTTGTGCTGCATATCCTAAAATATGTGACGCTAAAGTTCCAGAAGTGTATTTTCTAACAGGTTTAACAACTATATTTATACCCGCAAATTTAGATGAACTCTCACTAAATTCTGCAACCGCTTCTCTTGGTATATTTTCTGAAATTGTAACAGCTCTCGTGCTACTATATCCTTTTTGTGATATCAAATATCTTATTGCAATTATTTTTCTAATCTCTTGGATATCAGTATTTTGTATTTCATATTTATCTTTAAATTCATAAAAAGCCTGTTCAGCTGTCATATCCTCATCTATATCATAATCTTCTTTCCAGTCTAGCAGTTCATCTCCTGAAATTGTATATTCAAATGTGTCAGTATTTACTGGAAAATCATCAGAATATGAACAACCGTATTTTTCTAATACTTGTACCATATTTAATATGTCTTGATTTAATGTCTGGTCATCTACTTTAGTTTTATACATTTCCAAAGAAAATTGTGCATCTGATGTAACTAATTCTTGGCCACTTCTATCTAATATCGAACCTCTTGCTGCCTCAATTGTACTTTCCCTTGTTAATCTTGTATTTGATTGTTCTCTATATTCTGCACCGTGAACTATTTGCAAGTCGAATAATCTAGCAATTAAAATAATTCCTACAATATATATTAATACTGTTATTATATTAAATCTTAGATTTGTATTTGCTTTTTTTGCTACTTTTCTAGTAGTCCCTCTTTTAATGCTTACCAAATTATCACCTGCCTTTTAAAAATACCTAGTCAATATTTTATTACCTTTATATTCATTTTCTATATCATATCCAAATTTTCGAATTAATGGATATAATATAATCGTTAATAATAAATTAAATATAACTTCTAAAATTAAAATTTTAACAAAATTGAATACTTCTACACTAATTCCTTCAAACATGTATTTAAACAAATAATTTAATACTTCAACAATTACTGTTGAACTTAAAACCATAAGCATAATTGTCATTCTGCTATCTTTAGAAAAGTTTTTATCAAATATTCCTGCTAAAAATCCAATTAGCCCCAAAGAAACTGCCTGAATCCCAACACTTCTGCCAAATAATAAATCTAATATAAGTCCAATAACTATTCCATAAATTGTTCCCATAGTTTTACTTGCAAATAACCCTATAAACAAAACTATAACAACAAATAAATTTGGCATTATTCCTGCAATATTAAACCAAGTAAAAAAATTAGATTGCAAAAAATAGATAATAAAAATTGTTAAAATCAAAAATATATTAATAACTAATTTTTTCACTTGGTTCACCTCTTTCACTTTTACTTCGTTTAGTTTGCTATTTAACTTACAAAAACTATATTCTTTTATTTGCTGATGATATATTTATATATTTTGAAGTATATTGGGGGGACCTTTCTAGAAAATGTTTGAACGTATGTGAATTACATTTTCTTGAATGGGGATTACGGAAAAATATATAAATATATCATCAGCTCATTCATTTATTGGTTTGTTATAACTAAGACCGTATTCAACTTATCAAAATCAACTGCTGTCTTCACTATTGCATATCTATCTGTCAAATTTTGAGTATTTGTTACTCTTTCTACTGTTCCAACATGTATTCCTTTTGGATAAATTCCACCCAAACCTGATGTCTCTATACTTTCCCCTTGTGCAATATTACTATCAGTTGGAATATACATTGCTCTTAATGAAGAATCATCATCCATTGTCCCTTTGCATACTATACTTTCATCATTTGAGCTCATGATACAGCTAACTGAACTTGCCGTATCAATTATTGTTTGCACTTTTGCTGTTGTGTCTGTAACAGATACGACATATCCAACTAATCCCTGGTCTGCTATAACAGTCATATTTTCTGCTACTCCATCATCTGTTCCTAAATTAATTACTATTGTCTTTGAATAATTACTTATATCTTTATTTATAACATATCCTGGAACTGTATTATATTCTCCATATTTTTCAGTTAGATTCAAATATTCTTTTAATGTTTCATTTTCTGTTTTTATATTTTCTAATTCTCTTAAAGATTGCTCTAACTCGCTATTTTTTTGTTTTAACTCTTCATTTTCTGCTTGTAAATTATTTATATCTGTAAAAAATGTATTATTACCACTTATTTTATTTTTCAAATAAGTCAAACCATTTTGAATAGGCATAACTAGATTACTAGCTGCATTTTCAAAAAATGCAGTATTACTTTCTCCATTTGAAAAAATAACAATCAATATTAAAATAATAATAGTAATTATAATTCCAACAGTTCCTGCTTTTTTATTTCTATACATTTTTTACCTCTCAATCTTTCATTTTTCTTTTACAATCAAAGGTTGCGACAACAAGGTGCAAAACATTATTTATTATAATAGTTTAGCTTTTTTGTTTATTTTCTTTTTCTTGCATTAATTAAAACAGTTTTTAATCTTTCTAAATCCTCTAAAGTTTTTCCTGTTCCTCTAACCACACAATCTAATGGTTCTTCTGCGACATATACTGGCATCCCTGTTTCTAAACTCAATAATTTATCTAGATTTTTTATTAATGCTCCCCCACCAGCTAGCACAATTCCTTTTTCCATAATATCTGATGCAAGTTCAGGTGGTGTTTTTTCTAATGTTAATTTAACTATTTCTACAATTTTTCCGATAGATTCTTTCATTGCTTCTTCTATTTGTGTAGATGTAACTGTAACTGTTCTAGGTAATCCGTCTGCTAAATCTCTTCCTCTTACTTCCATTGACATTTCTGTCATAAGTGGCATCGCACAACCTATTTGCATTTTTATTTGTTCAGCTGTTGTTTCTCCAATTGCTAAATTTTCTTCCTTTTTAACAAAGTTAACTATATCTTCATCTAATTCGTCACCAGCAACACGTAAAGAATGGCTTACAACTATTCCTCCTAAAGAAATAACCGCTACCTCTGTTGTTCCTCCACCAATATCAACAATAATGCTTCCACTTGGTTCTCCAACATCTAATGATGCTCCAATAGCAGCTGCCATTGGTTCTTCTATTAAATATACTTCTTTTGCTCCTGCTTGAATTACTGATTCTTCTACTGCTCTTTCCTCAACTTCTGTAATTCCTGAAGGTACACCTACTACAACTCTAGGTTTTCCAACATTGTATCTTTTTCCTACTTTTTCTATTAGGTTTTTAAGCATTAATTGTGTAGCAGTAAAATCTGCAATAACTCCATCTTTCAATGGTCTTACTGCTTTTATTTGTTCTGGCGTTCTTCCCAACATTTCTTTTGCTTCATTTCCTGTTGCTAATATATTTCCAGTTTTTCTATCTATTGCTACAACTGAAGGCTCTTTTAAAACTATTCCTTTTCCTTTAACTGTAACTAAGATATTTGCTGTTCCTAAATCAATTCCTATATCTTTTGATCCAAATGTAAAAAGTTTCATAATTATCGCTTATCCTTTCTTTTTTTACTTTCTGTCATGTTTTCCTTTTCATTTGTATCAGGCATACTTTCCACTATTTGTGAAAAAATACTTGTATAAGTATCTACTCCTATTACTATATGGTCTAATAGTTGTATTCCTAAAATTTGTCCTAAATCATAAAGATTATATGTGAATTTCACATCTGTATCACTTGGTGTAGAATCCCCTGTTGGATGATTGTGTACCAATATAATTTTAGATGCTTTCATCTTTATTGGTTCAACTAATATTTCTTTTATTGAAATATTAACATAGCTTGTCCCTCCAAATGACAAATCTTTAATTTTCAGTATTTCATTTTTCTCATTTAGTATAACAATTTTTGCAACTTCTCTTTTTTGAAATCTTAATTCTTCCATTATGACATTTACAATATCTTTTGGCTCTCTTACAATAACTCTTTTATAATTTACTGGCTTTGACATTCTTATTGCAAGTTCGCCTATTGCCTTTAATTGTATTGCCTTTATTTTTCCTATGCCTTTTATTTGAGTTAATTCTTCAATAGTTATATTCTTCAAAAAGTTAAGTCCTTCTTGTTTAGTATCATTCAAATTCAATATTTTTTGTGCAAGTTGCACTGATGTCTCTTCTTTTGTTCCTGTTTTTATAATTATCGCTAATAATTCAGCATTTGATAATGTTGATTCTCCATATAATTCTAATTTCTCATATGGTCTTTCTGTTTCTGGCAATTGTTTTATTGTTATTGACAAATTATAGTCATTCCTTCCTCGTTTTTAATTGCCCCTACTTTTTATTAGATTTTTTTATAAATAAATATTGCAAGTATCATACCTATAATGCTAGCTATATTAATTCTAAACATAAGTGCAAATGTTAATTCTACAACACTTAAATCTAAAACTACCGGATTTTCTAATCCAAAACTTTGGCTATATGATAGCCATGATAACCAGCTTACATTTGATGCTAATTGTCCCAGTAGTCCCCCAACTACTAGTCCTGATAAAATAAATATTAATAAAATCCATACATTTTTTTCTTTAGTTGCCATATTAATCATTCCTTCCTTAACTCACAATCCAAAATTGTAATTATTTTTCAATCTTTTGCTACGGATATTTCTTTTTTAACTCTTTGCTATTATATATTGAATTAGCAAATTTTTCAAGTATATTACAATAAATTCATATTAAATTTACCAAACATGATAAAGGCATAAAAAAATTTCAGATATAATAAACAGTACAACTATGAATAAGAAAAATTGCAAAAAATATAAAAAAAGAAGAAACAATTATGAAGATTACCAAAAATGTTCTTCTTGACCAATACCATATCTCTCAAAAATATTTTTTATACTTTTATCTTTTATTATACTTTTAAATTCTTCTTCCTCAAAAATATCAAACATAGTATTTTTATATTTTACATTAACTCCTAATGATATCGCATATGGAATATATCTTTCATATATTACAATTTCTTCTATATCTCTATCTTTTAATAAAGTATAATTTTCCATAAAATTTTTTAGTTTTATCCACTTTTTTAATTCTTCTTTTCCTTCTTTATTTAGAAATATTCCATTTTCTTTTTGAATTTCTATAAATGCTATATAGAAACAAATTTCAAATACTGAAATGACAAACCCTGCTAATACCCCTACACTAGCTAATCCTGCATTTTCACCACCTTCACTATTCCATCCTATTATTCCTCCAATAATTGAAAACGCTAAAACAATTATTGTTATTATTATTGCATTCATTGTTTCAATTTTTTTTGTCCAGTTATTTTCTTTATATTCTTTTATTACTAATTTTTTCCACTCTGTATAATCAAATAGACAGTTGTCATCTTTATTAACTAGTGTATTTAATATATATTGTTGACTTTCGCTTGTTATTTTTTTTGCATTTTCATTTTCAATAGATTCTATTGTCAAAGTGTTATTTCCTTGTTTCTTTATGTTAATGACCTTCATAGCATATAAATCCATAATATCAGCAACTAAGTGTTTATATTTTACTTTTTGTTCGAAAAGATATCCAACAATAGATGGTGGCATTTGTGTAGAAATTTCTCTACTTAAAAAATCAATATCACTATATGTTTCTCGTAAATATTTTTCATTTCTTATATTTTTATAAATAAATGCAATTATTCCTAGAATCAGACACATAATTATAGGAATAATGATTGGATATAGTATTAGCATAATTATCAATTACTCCTCATTTTGTTATATTTTTATACTTTATTATTCTTTACAATTTCCATGAAGAAAATAATAAATTGTTTTGTAGAAAAAGCATTCTTAAATTTATTATCATAATATTTTTTACATTTCAATTTTAACAATAAACTATGGTAAAGTCAATAAAAATATAGTTTTTTAAAGTTCTGTTAAGAAACACAGGATAAAGACATAAAAATTTTTTCATGTCTTTATAGTTTTTACCAAAATTTACTCCTTTTCATATAATGATATTAGTAGTATAATATAATTATAGATATTAGGAGGCCTACTATATGAAAATTGAAAAATTAACAGAAAATAAAATCAGAATTATTATGAATATACAAGACATAGAAAAAAACACAAATGATATACATACATTTTTTGACAATATTATGAATTCACAAAATCTTTTTTTAGATATTCTTCAAAAAGCTGAAAAAGAAGTTGACTTTCACACAGAAGGTTGTAAATTATTGATAGAAGCATTTTCTACCTTAGAAGATGTTGTAGCTTTTACAATTACAAAATACTCTTCTACTGAAAGTAATTCTATTAATACAGGCGATGTTTTAAATAACAGTTCTAAAAGAAAATTAATTGTAAAAAGAAAAACTAATACACCTTCTTTAAAAAATGCTGTTTATGAGCTTGATAATTTTGATTATTTTTGCGATTTTTGTAACAGTATATCTAAAATTGAAAATTTGAATATTGACAAATTAGCAAAAAAGATTGTTCTTTATAATTACCAAAATAAGTTTTTCTTGATTTTTAAAGATATTAATTTTAAAGATAAATACATAAATAAGATTTTTAACATATTATCTGAATTTGCAAAATTTCAAAATTTTTCAACTAATTTTGAATACAAATTGACTGAACATGCAACAATTTATATTAAAAATAACGCTATATCAAAAGGTATTCAATACCTTGTTTAATATAGCGTAGATAAAATTTTAATTATTTTTCAACGAATTAATATAAGTAGTTTTGTGGATTATACGCAATCCCATTAACACGTATTTCTAAATGTAAATGTGGTCCAGTTGAATTTCCAGTAGAACCAACTGCTGCAATTGTTTGACCTTGTGATACTTGTGTACCAGCTGCAACATATAATTTACTACAATGTCCATAATATGTTTGTACACCATTTCCATGACTAATTACTATTAAATTTCCATATGAACCTTTATATCCTGAAAACGTCACTGTACCTGATGCAGCAGCTTTAACTGCTGTTCCTGATGGTGCAGCTATATCTAAACCTGTATGAGCTGAACTTCTAACACTACTTCGTGAACCAAATCTAGATGATATTGTTCCAGATACTGGCTTAATTAGTGATATTCCTAAACTAACTTTTCCACTTGAAGTAGTCGTTTTTGTATTTACTGTTCCTGTTGCTTGATAAACACTACTTGACCTTCCTGAAGATGTTGTAGCTACTTTAACAACCTGTGGTTTTTCTACATATAATTTTGAAATGGCTTCTTCAGAAGAAACTAAATCTTTTAATTCTGTTTCATATTTTTCTACAATAGAAATAGTTTCAACATTTGCACTATCTTTTTCTTTTAATGAATTTACTACATTTTCTGCATCTTCAAAATTAGAAACATAAAGTTTTTCTTCTTGATTATCTAATATAGCATAATATCTATAATATGTAACTCCTTGTGATTTTATATTTTCAAATATTTCATCATCATTTGCTACAATATTCTTTTTTAATAAACACAATTTATATTCTGGCATATTATTTACTTGCACAAATGCCACATTTTCATTTGTTCCATCGCCTTTTTCAACATAATCATTTATTTTGTGCTGTAATTCTGAACGGTTTTCTGTATATCCAACCTGCTCTCCATTTATAAATACACTATATGTTGGCTTATACAAAAAAGTAATAGCTCCTACAATTAAAAAAGCCGCTATCATAAATAATATTATGAATTTAATACCCTTTCTTGTGTGTACCAAAATCTTTTTGAACATGATATTCAATCTCTCCTTTGTAATTTAGTTCTTTAAACTACATGCCGATTATTGTAATAATATTGTAACATTTATTTTTTTGCAAAGATAATGCATCCTTATTTTCCCTAAGTTTTTTTTGTTTTTTTTCGTTTATCTCTTTTTTTTTCGTTTTATCTCTTTTTTTCTTTTATTCGTTTCAAAATTATCAGCATTACTATTTGATGTTCGTCTTTGTTTTTATTGAAGCCTCTAATATTATCAAACAATATTTTGTCGAAAAATGCGACGAAAAGTTACATAATTTTTTACAAATATTATTGCATATCATAACAAAATATGATAATATTTGGATATAATTTTTTCAAATTTCTTTCTAAAACTAAATTTTTTGCTAAATATTTAAATCTATAATTTCCAAAAAATTAAAAACAAAGAAAAATAATGAAAAGAGGTGAAAAAAAAAGAATTACATAGATTATATTAATAAAAACAGTATTTTTACTATTAAATAAACTTTGATTTTATAGTGCGAATGAATTACAATAAAGGATGTATAAATATTGGAATATTATACAATGAAAGATTATTTAGATTTAGTAATTTTTGTAAATCAAAATATAACATACGTTTTAAATGATGTAAGTGAAGATTACATACTAGATAATGTAAAAAAGCAGTATAAACATCATAAACATGATAAACTATTTAGACAAATATTAAATAATAAAGAAGAAGTAGCTAAATTAATAAATCAGGAATTAGATCCTGAAGAAAAAATTAGGTCAGAAAATTTAGAAAAATATGAAACACATTATATAACAAATAAATTTGAAGAAAGAATAGCAGATATTGTATACAAATTAAAAGGTAAAGAAGTTTTCTTTCTAATTGAACATCAAACAAAAGTAGATGAAAATATGCCATTTCGAATGGCAGATTATAGCCTAGCAATCATGGATTCAAGGAAAAATTTAAAAGACGAAAAAAATAAAAAGCGACAACCAACTATTATACCAATAGTAATTTATGCAGGAACATCGAAATGGACAGCAAAAAAAGGACTAGAAGAATCTCAAGAAGTATTTAAACATCGCAAAGGTAGTAGTTCAATCATTAGATATAATTTAGTTGATATACGAAGTGTAGAAGAAGCAATAGAAAGAGGAACAGCAATAGCAAGAATATCTGTAATTGATCGATTAAATTCATCTGAAGAGCTATTAAATACTGTAGAAAAGTTTTCCAAAACTCTAACAAATGAAAAAGAGAGAAAAGAATTTGCAAGAGAAGTAGGATATATTTGGGAAAATAGATTAAAAAAAGAAGAGCTAGAAAAAATAAAAGAAATAATATTAAAAGAAAAAGGAGGAAATGAGGTTATGTCACATATTCATGAAGTATTAAGAAAAGAAGCAGAAGAAATGAGAAAAAAAGCAATAGAAGAAGGTTTACAAGAAGGTATGCAAAAAGGTATACAAAAAGGCAGACGTGAAGGCAGACAAGAAAGTTTAATTGATGTCGCAAAAAAAATGCTATCAGAAAAAATAGATATAAATATCATTTTAAAAATAACTGGACTAAAAAAAGAACAATTTATTAAATAATTTTTAAAAAGTATATTCGTTCTATATAAGAATGTGAATATACTTTTTTAACCTTATTGTTGTAAATCTGTTTTTACTTGATTAATTTCTGTTACTGTTGCTTTTTGTGCAGGTTTATAATAACCTTTTGTCTGAGCAATTTTAAATAACTCATATTGAAAACTTTCATCATTATTTCTAATTTGTTGAAATGTTTGTCTTAAATTCATATTTTCAGATTCTGATATAGCTGTTTGATATGCTGTTAAATCTGATTTTACACTACTTAAAATATCATTTACCATTGTTTTTTCATCCATTATACTTTTCTCTCCCTTCTTAATTATTTAAAAATGTCATTAATTTTTGTTTTGTGTTTAAAGCATCTTGTGCTGACTTTGCAAAAATTTGCTTTATTTGTGGGTCCACAGCTTGTGCTGAATATGTGTTTAATTTTTGATATGCTGTCTCATGTGCACCTATTAAATGTCTTAGATGTTGTAATTCTGCTTGTGTTAAATCTGCCATTTAAATCATTCCTTTCTTTTTGATTTCTTTTTTCATTATTTCCATTTTTATCAATTTTATTCAAAAAAAATGAACCTTTTTGTTAAACTTTTTGTCTAACATTTTGGGTTCACTTCACTTTCTCATAATTTCTTATATTATGGATTTTCTTCTATATGGATGGATTCTACTTTTCCATATTTATTATAAATGATGTTCACATTATATGTTTTATCCATTTTAATTTCATCAAATTGTTCAGGCAGTTGCGTGTCTTCTTTATTTAATGTTACTACCCCAGATATAGTAACTTGCATAACTTCATAGTCGGTATTGCTCAAATTATTGCTAACAACTTTTGAAATTAAAGCACGAACAATTATGCCTCTTACTTCTTTTCCTTCATATGGTGTAAACTGTTCGTTAAATACGTTTATTTCAGAATCAGTCATGAATCCAACAGAATTAAATCTTTCTTTTCGTTCTTCTTCTGCCTCTTTTTTTAAGATAAAACTATAATTTGTAATTATTCCTATCATAATAATTGCTATTATCATAATAATATATGCTATTTTCTTCTTTTCTTTTAATCTTAATATAATTGATACAACTATTAAAACTATTATCGGTATTAAAAATATCTTGTGATAATATCTCCCATAAAAAAGCATTATTACGAAATTTACCATGATAATGAATATCGAAATAATAACAAAAACAATCTTTTTCACAATATTCCCCCTTTGGACATTTTTTGTATTACCTAGATTTTGTTCCATAAATGTCTCAAACAGAAACGTCCCCAAAAGGACATTTTATATAATTTCCAAATTTGCATATTTAGCCATTAATCTCTTATGACCAGCCTTATCAAAATTAATATCAACTTTTAAATCTTCACCTTCAGGCTCTACCATATTAATTGTACCTTCTCCAAATTTCTTATGAAAAACTCTAACACCTGCTTCATATTTTGATAAATCTACTTGTTTATTTGTATTCATAGTAGATTTTTTACCTAAACTATTTAAGAAACTTTCTGCTGTCCTAAATGCAAAACCACTATTTTTATTACTTGCTGCCATAACAGGTTCTTTTTCATTAATTTTATATATCTTAATTGCACTATTTTCATTATTATTTTTATTATCTCTACTACCATATGTCCAAGTATAATTAGAATCTTTAAACATTTGATTTTTGTTATTATCTGGCTCTCCAAATGCTTCTTGATAACCTTCTAATAATTCTTCTGGTATTTCATTTAAAAATCTAGATACTGGGTTATAACTTGTTGAACCAAATACTGTTCTTTGTTTACTACATGTTAAAAATAAGTTTTCTTTTGCTCTAGTAATTCCAACATAGCATAATCTTCTTTCCTCTTCTAATTCTTGAGGATCCATCATAGATTGGTATCCTGGAAAAATTCCTTCTTCCATACCAACTAAAAATACTACTGGGAATTCCAATCCTTTTGCACTATGTAATGTCATTAATGTAACAGAATCTTCTTGTTCCTCCATATTGTCTAAATCACTTGATAATGTTATTCCTTCTAAAAATTCTGATAATGAATTTTCTGCAAATTCTTCTTCAAATTCAATTGCAACTGTTAATAACTCATCTAAGTTTGCAATTCTATTTTCTGCCTCAATTGTATTTTCCGCTTCTAAAGCCTTTGTATATCCTGTTTTCTTAAGTGTTAATTTTATCAATTCAGAAACACT
>CALXJZ010000002.1 GCA_944388745.1 uncultured Clostridia bacterium | reverse complement strand
GGATGTTATTACCATATCCAGAGGCAGTAGACTTTTTAAATACTATGGCAAGACGTGCTAGAAAAAGAAATGTTTCTCTTGCGATTATTTCTCAAAGATTTCAAGACTTTTACGAAAAACCAGAGGCACAGGCAGTTTTAACATCATCTGATACAAAACTATTTTTAGCACAAGATAAATCAGAAATAGAATATTTAAAAAAAGTATTTAAATTAAGTGATGGAGAAGCTAATTTTTTAATAACTTGTTCAAAAGGTGAAGGTTTATTAAAAGTTGGTTCTGACACAGCAATTATACAGATAACACCTACTGCAAAAGAATTTGAATTTGTAGAAACAAATTTAAATAAATTAGTAGAAAGAACAAAAATGTCAGGAAATGTTTGATTTTAGGAGGAAAAGATGAAATTCTTAACAAAAAATAGTGTTCTACATAAGATGATTATAGTTTTGTTAATAATGCTCATACTTATTTTTGCTATTACTCCTTGTTATAATAGAGTTTATGCAGATGATCCTGATGATGGAAACTCTATTGGTAGTACTTTATTAAAAGAAGTAGTACAATTAGTTGTATCATTAGGGGACGTAGTGATGGGTGCTTTAAATTATTTCATGTTAGGAACTAGTAATATGTGGGATGTAATGATTTCACAAGCGAATAACAACTTGAAAGTTGATAGTGGATCTTGGTTAGTTGAAGGTATAGATAGTGTTCCAGCGGATGAGTTAGTTGACCATACAACAAATGGAATAAGTATTGATGCTAGTTTTTGGCCTTGGAATGCTAATTATGAAATTCCTAATATGTTATATGCTCCTGAAACTATTTTTTCAAATAGTATTTCAGCATTAGATGTTAATTTTATAGCTCCTGGTACATATACTTCTGTTCAAGATGAAGATAGAGCTAATAATGCTGCAAAATCAGCTGCGGAAACTTTGAAGGAAGTAATATCTAGTTGGTATAAATCATTTAGAAATATAGCAATAGTTGGACTATTATCAGTATTGGTTTACTTAGGTATAAGAATTTTAATTAGTTCGACATCAGTAGATAAGGCTAAATATAAAGAATCTTTAAATAATTGGTTAGTTGCTTTGTGTTTAGTTTTTGTAATGCATTTTATTATGTCTGGTATCCTTATGATAGTAAATAATGTTACAGAATTATTCTCAGCAGGAGCTAATGATGGAATTTATATTAAAGTACCGGCTGATGATGCTGCTAACGCTAATGCTGGTGATGGAAGAAATATAATATTTAAAACAAACCTTATAGGTTATGTTAGATTTGAATCACAAGCATCAGCAGATTTTTATGCAATGGGATATGGATTAGTATATGTGATTTTGGTAATTTATACTGTTGTATTTACTTTTGTATATTTGAAAAGATTCTTGTATATGGCGTTTTTTACAATGATTGCACCATTAGTAGCTTTAACTTATCCAATAGATAAAGTTGGAGATGGTAAAGCACAGGCATTTAATATGTGGTTTAAAGAATATACAATGAATGCAGTTATACAACCAGTGCATTTAATATTATATACGGCACTTGTAACATCTGCAATTGAATTGGCAAAAGATAATGCGATTTATGCCGTAGTTGCAATTGCATTCTTAATACCAGCAGAGAAATTTATTAAGAAAATGTTTGGATTAGATGAAGCAGAAACACCAGGTGGATTAGGATCTTTTGCAGCTGGTGCAGCTACAATGACAGGATTGAAACAACTTACTTCTTGGGTAGGAGGAAAGGATAAAAAGAAGGGCGCTTCATCTGGTAATGAGGGTAGTTCCGATAGTAATGCAAATAACAGAATTAGAACACAAGATAGAGGTTTATTATCTTCTTATCAAGGAAATGAGGATAATTCAGAAACAAGTGGAGGAATAAGAGAAACAGGAAATGGTATAACTTTAGGTAATAATGATGGAATAGATAATGGAATAGGTAATGGAATAAATAATGGAAATGTCAATACTAATATGTTAAATGGTGGTGTTGGTAGAGATATAAGTCCATCTTGGACTTCAAATGAAGATCATAGTGGAATAATTCTACCATCTGATTATGGTACAAGAGAAAAAATGAATAAACCTAATAGTTCTGCATCTACTGATACATCTACTCCTACTTCTAATAATAATAATGTCACACCACAAGCAAGTTTAACACCTAGAAATGGATGGAGAAGAAGACTTGCTATAACAGGAGCTAAAAAAGGTGCAAAAATGGCCTATAAAGGTGCAAAATTAGCAACAAGAGCTTTGGGTGCTGGTGCAGGAGCGGTAGTTGGATTAGCTGCAGGTGCATCAACTGGAGATTTTTCAAAGGCTCTTACATATATGGGAGCAGGAGCATTAGCAGGTAATCAGTTAGGCAAGGCTGCAGCAAATATTCCAGAAAATATAGCTAAAAATGATAAAAATGTTATATCTGATAAAATTGAAAATGCACGATATGAAATTGATAAAGAAAAATATGGTGTTGAATATGCTGCTCAGCAATCTGCGATAAGGCAAAATGAGAGAGCAAAACAAAAATTTATGAAGGATAAAACTCAAAGAGAAAAATATGAAGAAATGGCAGGAAGGATAAAAACAAATACAGAAAAGAATGTTTCTGTTGATGATTTGATGGCAGCAAGTTTTGATTATCAAAAAGCAGGGATAACCGATGAAAAGCAAATAGAAACAGGATTAACAATGGAAGCTAAATATGGAGGAGTAAATGGAGATAAACATGATAATATGATTGATATAGTTAATATGACAAAAGATTATGGAAAAGATTATGTTATGGATGATAAAAAGCGTAATCAAATTCAAGATGTTATCAAAACAAATGTAGATGGAAATAAAAATCAAAAAGAAGTTTGGAAATTCTATACAGAAGCTTTGGGTATGGAAAAATTAGGAAGAAAATATGACTTAAAATAGTAAATTTGTAGTTAAAGGAAGATTGATGTTATGTATAGATTATTACATTTATACAATCAAAATAGATTAAAGGTATGGATAATAATTTTTGCAATTATATGTGGATGGTTAATGTTACAAGTAGTTAATAATGCTATAAAGGAAAATAGATTAAGTGAACAAAATATTCAACAAGAGACAACATCTAATGTTGTTTCTTATTATAATGAGAGTAAATCTATTATTTCAGAAGGAAGAATTTCTAATAAATATAGTGAGGATTTAGGAAATATAATTACTCAATTTTTTACATACTGTATAGAACATCAACCTGAATATGCATATACAATGTTAACTGATGACATAAAAAAAGAGCTATATCCAACATTAGATGTGTTTATAGAACTATATTACAATGGTAAATTTGATGGAGATAAACAATTTTCTTTCCAATCTTGGACTACTGCTGATAAATTATATATATATCAGGTTAGAATCTATGACAATATGCTGTCAACAGGAAAAACTAATGATAATTACATAGAAGATTTTGTAGTTGTTATACCTGATGAAGGCGGATATAAGATAAGTGTTAATGGATATTTAGAAGAAACAGCAATAAATAAAATAAGTGAAAATGATATGCTTACTATTGAAGTAGCCACAGTTGATAGATATATAGATTATGAGATATATACACTTAGGATAAAAAATAAAATTAATGAAAGAGTTTTATTAGATACAAAAAGAAATACGAATACTTGTTATCTACAAGATAGTTTAGGAAACAAATTTGAAGCATTATTATATGAAAATAATGATGAAGACATGTTATTAAATGCAAATGAGTCGAAAACTATAAAGATTAAGTTTAATGATTCATATAGAGAAAATATGGAATTAGATAAAATAGTATTTGAGGATATTGTAAGAGAGAGCGAATATAATTTAGATACACAATTAAAAGGAGATAGTATTGAAGCGGTAATTAATGAGTAAATGACGGTGAGGTGAAATTAGTGGGAATTATAAACAATATAAAAAATGGAGCTAAAAATAAAGGTAAAAGTAAAGTTAAAAAAGTGCTAACAAAAGGTGCTAGTAAAGCAATGATGTTTGTGGCACCAATGATGTTTAAAGTTTTTATTATTATTATTGTTTTTTTGCTTGTTACCACTATTATTGATTATGCAGTAGAATTACTTACAGCAGAAAATACACCAGATAAGATAAATGAAAGTTTAGGGGTTGAAAATACTATTACTGAACTGATAGAGATTAAAGGTGATGAAACTAATGGATATTATTTGGATTTTGTAGATGATATTGATAGTAAGATAGAATCGATGATTAAGGAGATTAATAAATCTGCAGAATATCATAATTTACCAGAAGATGTGGAATTTGTAAAAAAGATGTTAAAAGCAGAGGCATATACTCAATTCCCTGATTTACGAGGTGATATTCCAGAAGAAGACAAGGACGCTTTTCAAGGAGCAGTAAAAATTAGAAGAGTAATACCTAATAAAGAAATAGGAGAAATGAAAAATACAGGAAAAGGGGAAACTTCTACTTCTGAAAAAGAAACAGTTTATGATACAGTACAAATTGAAGAAAAAGATGAGAGTATATTACAATCTTGGACAGAAGGTCAAAAACTAGAAGTTGTAGCAAAAACACCTTTGTATGAACAAATAAGAGAAACAGGATATTGGCAAACAAAAGTTAAAGAAGATGGTAATGTAATATATGTTGAATATGGAGAGATTGTTACATATAAGGGTAGTTATGAAGCTAGTGAAAATGCAATTACAGGAGATGTTACTATTTATGTAGAAGTGGAAACTGAAGGGGGAGAAACAGCTTATGTAAAATATAGTACATTAAAAGAATGGAATGGAAATGATAGTACAGATGGAGTTCAAAATCTATCAGAAGAGCAAGTAGAAGAAAAAATTGTTACTTCAAGAGCTAAGAATACAAATAATAAAATTGGAAAAGAAGATGAAGAATATGTAGTGGCTATTGCAGCAGGTCATAATAATACTAATGATACAGGAGCTTCAAGTGGTAATTTAGTTGAAGAGGAATTGACTATAAAAGTAGCTGAAAGAGTAGAAGAGTTATTAGATAATTATTCTAATATTACAGTAGTTCAAACAGGAAGTACATCAGAGAATCCAGGAGGTGTGCAAGTAGGGGAAAGAACTAGGCTTGCGAGAGAAGCAAATCCGGACTTATGTATACAAATACATTTTAATGCAGGAGGAGGAACAGGAGTTGAAGCTATCTATAAGGATGGAGATGGTTATTCTCAACAATTAGCAGAAATATTGTCAGATACTATATCAAAATCAATGGGCTTGACCAATAGACAAGCACGGACCTGATGTTGAAAAATGTGCAGTTGGAAGTCTAGGAATTATTGAAAATGCGGCTACTTCAGGATTTCCATCTGTTGTAACAGAGGGAGGATTTTTAGATGGTGATCCAGATGCAAGTATTATAGGTAGTGATGGAGTAGAAAAGTATGCACAAGGAATTGTTGATGGGATAGATCAATATTTTAATGCAGATCATAGTGGATATAATTCAACAGAAAATGGCGATCAAACTTTAACATCTAGTATAGAATCAAGAATAATTAATATGAGATATGTATCACAAGATAAATTACAAGAATATATCAACAATGGAGATGTAGAAAATGCTATAAAATCATATACATTAGATGATGATAGAAATTTAGTTATAGTTTCTTGGTCTCAAAATTCAGATGGAAGTGTAGAATTAAGAGATAGTAACTCAATGAATTTGAAGACTGCATTGGAAGAGTTTGTAATGCCATATGAATATTTATTATACTTTTATATAGATACTAATTATGAAGATTTTGTTAATGATTTAGCTGATAAGGTAATGGAATCTGAAATTGTGGTAGCTATCCAAGATAATATTACTACAATGGAAACTACTAATACGACTCAGCAAAAAAAAGAAGCAAGTATGTCTGAATATAGCTATGATTGGCGAGAAACAGGAGAATCAGAAAGTTTTGTTACAGAAACAGTTTCTACAAAAGTTAATATCACTTATGCAAATACTTGGTGTGTAAAAACATATCAGGAAAATAGTTATAGTGATGCCGTTTTAAATATAGGTGATTCTGAAGAAAAAATAGTAGAGGTTCCAGGGGTTGTAACAACTTCTTCATCTGATTCGATTTCAGAAGAAACAGTTGTTGAAAGTCAAGAAAATGTGCCAACAGGAGAGACAGATGAGGATGGTAATGAAATAACATATGATTATACTTTATACCAACGTATAGCTACTCATACAGAGACAATTTCAAATAGTTATGAAAAAGGTGAATATAAAGTTGAAGGAAAAGAAAATTTATTTGTTGAATTATATAACGAACATGATATGAAATCAAAAGTTAGGACAAGTGGATATCTTTTTACTATAATTGAAAATAATGAGAAAACCGTTAATTTATTGAATTTAACTAAATATTTAATTTATAAAGCAACGGGAACTCCATATGGAGTACTAGAATATGATTATAGTGAATATAGTTTAGAAACTTTTAATTCTGTATCAGTAGGGCAAATTCCTTTATATACACCGGTGTTATCGCGAGATGATTTTATTGCTGCTATGCAAGCATATACTTATAATAATAGTTACGAAACTAATTTTAAAGCTAATGCAGCATTAATATATGATACATCTGTTGAAAATGGTATAAATCCTGAATTAGTAGTAGTAACGGCTCAATCTGAACAACAATATATAGCAGGTGGTGGATCATATAACTATTGGGGATTAGGTGTAGGAAATGGATCTTCAACAGGACAAAGTTTTAGTAGTTTATCAGCTGGAATTATCGCATATGCAAACAAAGTAAAGTCATATGAGACTAATCCAGAGGATGCAGCTGTTATAAAACAACGTGCAGAAGAACGTGAAGCTGCAGGATGTAGTCCGTTAGGATATGGACAACCAGGAACTCTTTCAGGAATGCAATCAAGATATTCTAGTTTAGGTAGACATGGAGAAGCGTATTCAGGTTCTGGTGCAGGTGGATATTATTATATGGATCCTGCTGTTGCAGGAGTTACAGCTATTTATTCAACACATGAAGAATTTGTACAAAAATGTTTAAATGGTGGTCCGGAACATGCAGATGGAACAACGACTACTGTTTGGGAACAAGGACAGTATACGGCTTATCAAGTTCAACAAAAGATAGACATATGGAATGATATTTTTGGAAATTATGGTAGTCTATCAGGAACAGGAGGAAATTCACAAATAATAGAAGTCGCTAAGCAATATTTGGGGGTACCATATGTATGGGGAGGAACAACTCCAAGTGGATTTGACTGTTCAGGATTTGTTCAGTATGTATTTGCAGAAGTAGGAATTTCATTACCACGTACAACATATGAGTATGCACCATATTTAGGTTCAGAACATGAGGTATCAAAAGAAGATGCACAGCCAGGGGATATAGTGTGGCGAAATAGCCATATAGGAATATATTTAGGAAATGATGAATATATTCATGCACCACATACAGGAGATGTTGTTAAAATTTCTTCAGGAGCAATGTCAGCGTTTACAAATGTATTTAGATTTAATTAGGAGTTTGATATGAAATTAAGTATTATAAAAAAATTAATAGTTATAATGGTTATACTTATAATTATTACTATAATAGGGATAGTCATATATAAAAATAATATGGATGAGTATATGGTAAAAGAAGATGTGGAAGAATTTGATTCTGGTTTTCAATATGAAGCGAATAATAATGGATTTAAGGAGATAGATGACAACAATATATTTTTCTCAGTAGCAGATACTATTAATACCTATCTAGAAATATTACAGTTTGATATTGATAGCAAAGAATATGTGGGACATTATGAAATAGAAAATGAAGAAGATTTAAAAAATCTTGTACTTGATTTATTAGATAAAAATTATATAAATGAAAATAATATAAATTCTAATAATTTTTATAATTATATTAGCTTAATGGATTATGCTTATAAAGTTATACCAAAAGGATTAAGGGTTAGATATGATAGTGATAATATAACAACATATATTATTAATATATATATAGAGGATTTACGAATGAATCAATTAGATGAAAGGTATTATATTGTTAGAACTGATTCAAATAATTCTACATTTTCAATTGAGCCTGTTACAAATTCAGTAGCTAGTATAGATGATATTGAAGTTGAAATATCAAATTTAAATATAGAGGATAAATTATATAATAGATTTTCTATTAAAAAAATTTCAATAGAAGAAATGGCAAAAATGTATATGTCAAATTTTATTAGTTTAATGGTAAATTATCCAGAGACTACATATGATGATTATCTTGATACGGAATATAAAGAAAAAAGATTTGGAAGTTTAGATGATTTTAAAAAATATGTAAATGATAATAAAGAGGAACTTAGTAGAATTGAAGCACAAAAGTATTTATTAAATTATGAAGATTCAGGTAAAAAATATGTTATCATGGATCAATATGATAATACTTATGAATTTTATGAAACTTCAACTATGAATTATAAGGCTAGGTTAGATACTTATACTATTATCTCTGATAATTTTAAGTCAACATATGACTCAGCTAATGAACAGTATAAAGTAGCTATGAACATAGATAAATGGATTCAAATGTTGAATTCCAGAGATTATATAAATGCATATTATTTGCTAGATGAAACATTTAGAAATAATAATTGGGGTTCAGAAGAAGTTTTTGAAGCATATATTAAAGAAAAACTTCCTTTACATTATAATATGGAATATGGTACTTATTCAGAGGAAAATTCAACATATATCCAAGAAATTAGACTTAGTGATGTAACCAGTGAAACAGAAGATATAGTTTCACTAAATATAATTATGCAATTAAAGGATAATTATGAATTTGTAATGTCATTTAGTTTTAATGAATAATCATAGTTGTGTAAGAAGAAAATATTAAAAAAACGTGTTTTAACACGTTTTTTTAATTAAATAAATTATTGATAAAGTTAATTGTATTATGAAGTATTTCATTTTCTTGGTATAAATTAATGAAAAAGTTATGAATAACTGGGATTTGCCATAATATAATTAATATAATAATTGTTAAAATAATAGTAATAATGCCTTTAATATAATCTTTTAAAGACTTTTTATATTTTATTCTATATCCTCTGTTTTTTAAATCTTGAATATATGCATCATGATATGCTTTTTGTCTTGCTTGCTCTAGTTGTTCTTGATATTGAAGTTGTCGCCTTTTATATTCTAATTCTTGTTCTTCTTTTTTTATTGCATCAAAGTTTTCTTGATTTATATTTGCTTTTGGATTTTCAGTTGATGATGTATTAAATGAATTTAGATTTATATTTGAATATTGATTATTGTTAGTATTATTTTTTAAATTATTAAGTTCTTCTTTTAATTTTTCATTCTGTGCATACATTTCTTCATAATCTTCTTGAGATATAGTTTCATTCTTCAAATCTTGGTCATATAAGGCTTTTTTATCTGGATTAGATAATACTTCATATGCTTCATTTATTTCTTTTAAAATTTCCTCAGCTTCTTTTTTGTTACTTTCTTCTTGTAAATCTGGATGATATTTTTTTGCAAGTGTTTTATATGCTTTTTCAATTATTTCTGGTGAAGCATTTTGATTTATTTGTAAAATATCATAATAATTTTTGTTCATATTATAAAATCCTTTCATTTAAATTTGTATAAATATAGTATATCACAATAAACAAAGATTTCAAATATTATATATAAAATAAAATGGAGAGGAGATTTAATATGAAATTAGGTTTAGCATTGGCAGGAGGAGGAGTAAAAGGTGCTGCACATGTGGGGGTCTTAAAAGCCTTAGAAGAGGAAAATATTCAAATAGAATATATTGGGGGAACATCTTCTGGAAGTATCGTAGCATCTTTATATGCTATGGGATTTAATGCAGATGAAATTTATAAGATATTTAAAAAATATTGCAAAAAAATTAAATATGTAGATTTTCTTAATATAGTAAAGGCCATCTTAGGTTTAGTGTTTACAGGAAGGATTATTATTGACGGATTAAATAGTGGAAAACAAATAGAAAAATTAATTGATAAAATGGCACATAAGAAAGGTATATACAATATTTCAGAGATAAAAAAGAACTTGGTAATACCAAGTGTAGATATGTGTAATGGGGAAGTAATATGTTTTACTTCTGTTGATAAAAGTACTATTAAAAGAAATATTTATCAAAAAGAAGAAAACAGAGCTGAATTTTCTGATAAAGTAAAGTTTGAAGGAGAAATGCCAATAGGTAGAGCTGTTAGAGCAAGTTGTAGTTATCCAATCGTGTTTTCACCTTGTTCGTACCGTGATACTAAATTAATTGATGGTGGTATACGTGAAAATGTTCCTTGGAAAGAACTTAAACAAATAGGTGCGGATAAGATTATAAGTGTTACTTTTGAAGAAGACATTGATAAAACTTGTTGTAAAAATTTAATTGAAGTGGGAGGAAGAGCTATAAGTCTTTTGAGTAGAGAATTGTCTAATTATGAGATGCAAGGTTCAGATTATAATTTAAAATTAAAGAGTGAAAAAGTTGGCTTGCTTGATATGAGCAAAATAGATGAGTTATATTTGATTGGTTATAATGAGATGAAAAACTATCTGAAATAGTATTGTCAAAAGTAAAAACAGAGAGTTGCAACTCCCTGTTTTTTGAGTTTATATGTCAAACTTTATTAAGAAATTTTGTATGTACTGCTTGTAGTACTTTTTTCTATACTATCTTTAGAAACTTTAACCTCTTCATTTTCTTTCTCAATAGCCTTTTTACGATTTTGCTTAGCTTGTAAATTATCTTTAGCAACTGTCATTAACAATTTAATCCTATTTGTTTGATTTGATTCACTAGCACCTGGGTCATAATCAACAGGAGAAATATTTGCTTCAGGGTACATGCTACGAATAGTCTTTATAACACCTTTTCCAACAACATGGTTAGGTAGACATGCAAATGGTTGAACACAAACAATATTTGGAATGTCATGTTCTATGTACTCAATCATTTCAGCGGTTAAGAACCAACCTTCACCTGTTTGATTTCCAATAGATAATACATCTTTTACTTTATCCTCAAGATGCCAAATATCACATGGTGGTAAATATCCTTTTTTAGAACTTGATAATGCAGCTTTTACATCTTTTTCTAGTAAATCTATTAATTTTATAGCAACTTTCATAAGTTTTGAAGATGTTTTATTTGTATTTAATAATTTATTAAACGTAATTTTATGTGTTGCCATAAATTTAACAAATCCCATGAAATCTGGAAGAATTACTTCAGCACCTTCTTGTTCAAGTAAATCTGCAACATAGTTATTTCCAAATGGATGATATTTAATTAGAACTTCTCCAACTATACCTACACGTGGTTTTTCTACTGATGTATCTAATTCTATTTTTTCGAAATCATTTACTATGTCATAAATACTTTGTTTAAATTCTTTATTTGTTGATTTTTGTAATAGCTTTTTGCATTTTTCCATCCAAGTATCAAATAGTTTTTGAGTTTCACCTTTATTTACTTCATATGCTCTATTTTTTGTTAGCATTTTTTGTAGTAAATCACCATATAGAACAGTTTTTAGTAATCTTTCAATTAGAGGTGCGGTTAATTTAAATCCTGGCATCTTTTCCATACCAACAATATTAAATGAAATTACTGGTACATTTTCAAATCCAGCATCTTTTAAGGCTTTACGTATAAATCCTATGTAGTTTGTGGCTCTACATCCACCACCTGTTTGTGACATGATTAGAGCAGTTTTATTTAAGTCATATTCTCCAGATTGTAGGGCCTCAATCATTTGTCCAGTTGTCAATATTGATGGATAACATGCATCATTATTGACATATTTTAAACCTGTTTCCACTGTTTTTTGTGTGCAGTTTCTTAATAATTTTAGATTATATCCAGATGATTTTACAGCACTTTCTAATAAATCAAAGTGTATTGGAGCCATTTGTGGCATTAAAATTGTGTAATCCTTACGCATTTCTTTAGTAAAGATTTTTTTCTTAATTCCGTAGTCTCCGTCAGATTTTTCTTGTTTCTTTTCTTGTTCTCTCTTTTTCATGCTTGCAAGTAAAGAACGGATACGAATCCTTACAGCCCCTAAGTTGTTTACTTCATCTATTTTTATTAATGTATACATTTTGTTATAACTTGATAATATTTCTTCAACTTGGTCAGTTGTAACAGCATCTACACCACAACCAAATGAAGTTAATTGTACTAATTCTAAGCTATCATGTTTTCCGACAAAATCAGCTGCTGCATAAAGTCTTGCATGATATACCCATTGGTCAACAACACGAAGAGGTCGTTTTGCTTCTGTTTTATCTGAAATACTATCTTCTGTTAAAACACAAAGACCTAATGAAGTTATTAATGTATCAATACCATGATTTATTTCTGGGTCAACATGATATGGACGTCCGGCTAGAACAATCCCTTTTAGATGATTTTCTTCAATATATCTAACTGTTTCAGCACCTTTTGCTCTAATATCATTTTTACATTTTTGATATTCTGCTTCTGCTTTATCTGCAGCTTCATTTAGTTCTTCTTTTGTGAAATTATATTCTTTAAATTCATCTAATTCCATAACTTTTTTAACAAGATTTTTCTTATCAAAAGGTAAGAATGGATTTATAAACTTAATATCTGGATTTTTTAATCCTTCTACATTGTTTTTCAAAACTTCTGAATATGAAATTACAATTGGGCAGTTATAGTGGTTATCTGCTTTTTCATATTCTTTTCTTGAATATGGTATACAAGGATAAAAGATTGTTTTTATACCTTGTTCAAGTAAACTTTCTATATGTCCATGTGAAAGTTTTGCAGGGTAGCAAACTGATTCAGATGGCATTGATTCCATTCCTTTTTCATAAGTTTTACGTGTACTTTTTTCTGATAGAATTACACGGAAACCTAAAGAAGTTAAGAATGTGAACCAGAAAGGATAATCTTCATACATATTCAAAACTCTAGGAATACCTATTGTTCCTCTAATTGCATATTGTTCATCTAATGGTTTATAGTCAAAAAGTCTTTGATATTTATATGCAATTAAATTAGGTAATGGCTTAGATTTTGTAACAACACCTGCACCTTTTTCACAACGGTTTCCTGATACATGTATTTGACCATTACTAAATTTGTTAATTGTTAATTTACAATGGTTTTCACAGTTATTACAACGTGTGTGTGTAATTTTTATTTTTAAATTGTCAATTTCTTCAGTTCTTAAAATTGTTGATGTATATTCCATGTCTAAGTTTGCTTCATATTGTTCTTTAGAAAGTAAAGCCATTCCATATGCTCCCATAAGTCCAGAGATATCTGGCCTTACAACATTTTTTCCAACTATTAATTCAAAAGCACGAAGAACAGCATCATTATAGAAAGTACCACCTTGTACTACTATGTGATTTCCTAATGTTTCAACATCTCTTACTTTCATAACTTTTTGAATAGCATTTTTGATAACTGAGTATGATAATCCACTAGAAATATCTCCAACTGAATATCCTTCTTTTTGAGCTTGTTTAATTTTAGAATTCATAAAAACAGTACAACGAGAACCTAAGTCAACAGGTCTTTTTGCTTCAATTGCTTCTTTTACAAATTCTTCAATAGATAAATTCAAACTCTTTGCAAAGGTTTCAATAAATGAACCACATCCTGAAGAACATGCTTCATTTAGCATGATGTTATCAATTGAACCATTTTTCATTCTGATGTATTTCATGTCTTGACCACCAATGTCGACAATACTTGTTACATCTGGCTCAAATGTTTTTGCTGCTGTATAATGTGCAATTGTTTCAATTTCATTTAAATCAACATTTAAAGCTGTTTGTATTAATTTTTCACCATATCCTGTAACACCGCTATATCTTAAGATTGTTTTTTCAGGTAGTATAGAATATAGCTGTTTTAACATTTTCATAACACTTTGTAATGGATTACCTTCATTGCTTCCATATAGTGAATATAAAAGTTTTCCATCTCTATCAATTAAAACTATTTTTGTTGTTGTAGAACCAGCATCAATTCCTAGATAACAGTCACCTTCATAAGTAGCTAAATCAGCTTTTTCTACTTTAGCTTTATCATGTCTTTCTTTAAATGCTTGATAGTATTCTTTATTTTTAAATAGTGGGTCTAAAGGTTGTGTTGTATTATCATGTGAATTTTTTAAATTTTCTATTTTTTGCTCTAGTTCTGTTGTAGTTATAACTTCAGAATTCATTGAATCTAGGGCAGCACCTTTGGCAACAAGTAAATGTGCTTCTTCTGGTACTATGATTTCATCAGGTTTTAATTGTAAAGTTTCAATAAATCTTTTTCTTAATTCTGATAAATAATTTAAAGGTCCACCTAAAAATGCCACATTTCCTCTAATTGGTCTACCACATGCAAGACCACTAATTGTTTGATTAACAACTGCTTGGAAAATAGATGCAGCAATATCTTCTTTTGCAGCACCTTCATTTATTAGTGGTTGTACATCAGTTTTTGCAAAAACACCACATCTTGATGCAATTGGGTAAATTGTTTCATATCCTTTTGCAAGTTCATTAAGACCTGCTGTGTCAGTATGTAGAAGTGAAGCCATTTGGTCTAAAAATGCGCCAGTTCCTCCAGCACAAGTTCCATTCATACGTTGCTCAATTGATTGGTCAAAATATATTATTTTTGCATCTTCTCCACCAAGTTCAATTACAACGTCAGTTCTAGGTATGTATTTTTCAACTGCTCTTTTACAAGATACAACCTCTTGAATGAAGTCTACTCCTAAAAATTTTGCAGCTGACATAGCTCCAGAACCTGTTAATGCAAGTGTAAATGAATTATATGGATATTTTTTTAGTAAATCTTCCAACACTTTGCAAACTGTGTTTTTTGTGTCTGAAAAATGTCTTCGGTAGTCTTTATATATTGTATTTTTATTGTCATCCATAACGATGATTTTTACTGTTGTTGAGCCAACATCCAATCCAACGTGTAATATATCTTCCATACTAAATTTCATCCTTTCTTTTCTACAAAAAAAGTTGATTTTTGTAATAAAATTTTTTTTATTGTAACATCTATAATTGTATACGGAAAACGGAATTTTGTCAAATGGAAAAAACTTACTTTATTATAATGAGATATGCTATTTTTGAAGAAAAAATACGTAATATAGTTGTAATAAATTAGAAAAGTTAATAATTTTATTTTGTTTGAATATAATATATTTATAAGTTGTGAAAAAATCACGGAATGTAGTTTGAAAAACACACGGAATAAAATCACAAAAACACACGGAATAAAAGTTAAAAAAGTCACGGATTAATATTGCAAAAATGCACGGAATAGTGTATAATATATTTAGGAGTGATTTAGTATGGAAATTAAAAATTATAAGCCAAGAATAATTGATAATATGATAGATGAATATTTGAAAGCCTTTGGAGCTGTATGTATAGAAGGAGCGAAATGGTGTGGAAAGACATGGTCATCAATTTATCATAGCAATAGTTCTATTATGATAGGTAATCCAGAAGGTAATTTTCAAAACAAAAAGTTAGCTGAGACAGCACCTAATATAGTATTAGAAGGTGAAAAACCAAGATTGATTGATGAATGGCAAGAAGTTCCTAGACTATGGGATGCAGTAAGATATGAAGTTGATAAAACTGCAGAAAAAGGGCAATTCATTTTAACTGGTTCAGCTACTCCAAATCATAAGGGTATATTGCATAGTGGTGCTGGAAGAATTGGAAAATTAAGAATGAGGCCAATGTCATTATATGAATCAGGAGATTCAACAGGAGACGTATCATTACAGGATTTATGCAATGGAAATATGAAAGAAAAATTGACAGGAGAAGTTGATTTAAGAAAAATTATAGAATTTATTATAAGAGGAGGTTGGCCAGGTAATTTAAATGTACCTATTGAGAGGGCAGGTCTGTTACCTGAATCATATATAGATGCAATACTAGATGATGATGTATATAGAATAGATGGTGTAAAAAGAGATAGTAATAAAATGAGACTATTATTGCGTTCTTTAGCTAGAAATGAAAGTACAACTGTAACAAATAAAACTTTAAAGAGAGATATTAAAGAAATAGATGATGAAGATATAGATATAGATACTGTTGCTTCTTATTTGGATATATTTACTAGATTATTCATACTTGACAATCAAAAACCTTTTGCAGAAAATATTAGATCTTCTGTTAAAGTCAAACAAAGTGAAAAAAGACATTTTGTTGATCCATCACTTCCATGTAGTTTGCTTAAAGCAACTCCTGAAAAATTATTAAATGACTTAAATACTTTGGGATTTTTATTTGAAGCATTATGTGAAAGGGATTTAAAAATTTATGCAGAATCATTTAGAGCCAATTTATATCATTATCAAGATTATAAAGATAGAGAAATTGATGCAGTAGTTGAATTAGAAAATGGAGAATGGTGTGCTTTTGAAATAAAATTAGGTGCAAATCAAATAGATGAGGCAAGTGAAAATTTGTTAAAAATTAAAGATGAGATAAAAAAAGAAAATGGGAAAGTTCCAAAGATATTATGCGTAATATGTGGATTAGCAAATGCAGCATACAAAAGACCAGATGGAGTATATGTTGTTCCAATAACAGCATTAAAAAATTAAAAATATAAAATGAAATAATAAAAGTAAAAAGATAAAGTAAAATTAATAAAAAAGTTCTAAATTGGACAAACAAATAATAAATATTTAGTAGTTAATTTAAAGAGGAGGATATGCATATGAAGAACAAGAAAATACTAATAATATTTGTTTGTCTTTTTATATTACTTTTAATAGGAGGATATTTTGCGATAAAATATGTAAAAAGCCAAAATGAAGAAACAATAGTTGAAGAATATGTACCAGAAGAAGAAATAACAGAAGAACAATTAAGGCAAACGATTGTAAGTTTATATTTTCTAGATAGTCAAACAAATGAATTAGTTCCAGAAGCAAGGTTATTGGATATAAAAGATATGATAGCAAATCCATATGAGAAATTAGTTAATTTATTAATTGAAGGACCTAAAAATGAAAAGAATAAAAAATTAATACCAGAAAATACACAGTTGCTTCAAAATTATTTAGAAGGAGGTTGCATAGTTTTAGATTTTTCGGCTGAGTTTCTAAATTATGATAAAGAAGCAGAAAATGGAAAAGAAAATTTAATTAATAGTATTGTAAACACATTAACAGAATTAACAGAAATCAATGAAGTTAAAATATTAATAAATGGACAGGAAAATCCTGAATTTAATGAAGTATATACTAGAACTTAAAAAATGATTTGGGGACGGAGGAAAAATCATTATTTCAATAATTTGTATAATTTAAAATATTTAAAATAATGTTGAAATTTATTAAGGAAATGTTCTACTTCATTTAATGATTTTATAGTATTATCTTTGCAACATTTAAAATCAAAATGTTTTTTAGGAGGAGGATTTTTTCCTCCTCTATTATTTTCATTATTTATATTTTTATTTAAATTATTTTCAAAATTTTCTGATGGAAAATTATTCATCAATTTCACCTTTTCTATTTTATTTGTTATAAATCCACTTTGGAAAATTTTATTTTTTGCTAATTTTACATTTTTGTTATATAATATGATAAATTAATTTATTTGTTAATAAAATTTAATTTTAAAAAAATTAGAAAAAATTAGAAAAAAATTCTTAAAAATAGGAAATGCTATGAAAATGAAAGTTAAAAAATTTTTATTTTAAATAAATTAGAATAAAATAGAATAAATTAGAAAAAAAGAGAAAAACTCAAAAATTAAGTTTAAATTAAATTTAATAAATATTAAATATTTTAATAAAAATAAATAATTAAAAAAGCAATAAAAAAAATAATTTAAAAAATAATATTAAATAATTTATAAAATGAAAAAAATAGATGAAAATTAAATAAAATAGTAAAAAATCGAAATAAAAAGAAAATACATTGAAAATGAGCAAGGAGAGTTAATAGAAAATGAATTTGAAGGAAAATGAAAGAATTGACGATTTAGGTTGTAATAATTTAAAAATAATACAAAATAAAAATTGGTTTTGTTTTGGAATAGATAGTGTATTATTAGTGAATTTTGCAAAAAATATAAAAGAAAATTCTACAATATTAGATTTAGGTACAGGTACAGGAATTATACCAATTTTATTGTCTGGAAAAATAGATATAAAAAAAGCAGTTGGTATTGAAATACAAGAAAATGTTGCTAATATGGCAAAAAGAAGTGTAGAATTAAATAATTTGCAAGATAAAATAGAAATTATATGTAGTAATATTTTAAATCTAAATAATAATTTTTTTATTGAAAAAGGATTGGAAAATAAATTTGATGTTATTATAACAAATCCACCTTATAAGAAAAAAGGGGAAGGTGTCATAAATGAAATAGAGGAAAAATTAATTTCTAGACATGAAATTACAGCTGATTTAGAAGATTTTATTAAAGTAGCCAGTAATTTGTTAAAAGATAAGGGTGAATTCTATATAGTACATAGACCTGAAAGATTAGTAGATATTTTAGATTTAATGAGAAAATATAAAATAGAACCGAAATTAATGCGAATGGTGTATTCTAATTATAATAAACCACCTAAATTAGTTTTAATTAAAGGAATTAGAAATGCAAAGCCATTTCTAAAAATTGAAAATAATTTATATATTTATGATGAGAAAAATAATTATACTGAAGAAATTAGAAAAATTTATAATAATTAGGAGGGTAGAAAATGGGAAAATTATATATAGTTGCAACACCTATTGGAAATTTAGGAGACATTACATTAAGAGCAATTGACGTATTAAAAGATGTTGATTTAATAGCAGCTGAAGATACGAGGCATACTTTAAAATTATTAAATCATTTGGAAATTTCAAAACCATTAATTAGCTATCATAGACATAATGAAGATGTAAAGTCAAAAGTATTAATTGAAAAATTAGAGGAAGGGCAAAATATTGCATTAGTTTCTGATGCAGGAACACCAGGAATTTGTGATCCGGGACATGAAATTATAAAGGAATGTATAGAAAAAAATATTGAAATTATACCTATACCAGGGGCATGTGCAATGGTAAATGCATTAATTTGTTCAGGATTAGATACAACTGAATTTACTTTTTTAGGATTTTTGCCATTAAATAAAAAATCTAGAAAAGGGAAATTGGATGAAATCAAAAATGCTAAAAATACGATTATTATTTATGAAGCACCACATAAATTAAAAACAACTTTACAGGACTTAAAAGAGATTATACAGGATAGAAAAATTGTTTTAGCAAGAGAAATAACTAAAATTCATGAAGAATTTGTGAGAGGAAAAATAGATGACATTATAGATATGGCTGATAATATAAAAGGTGAAATTGTAATTATGATTGAAAAAAATGAGAGTATTAAAAATGACAATGAAAATTTCACCAATATTAGTTTAGAAGAGCATTATAAAATGTATGAAAGTCAGGGTTTAGATAAAAAAGAAATAATTAAAAAAATTGCTAAAGATAGAAATGTTAGCAAAAATGAGATTTATCAGAAATTTATTTAAAAATTTTCTATATATTAAAAAGTTAATTTTATTATAGGCGCAGTAAAATTTGTATAGTAATAAAGTTTTATATACTTATACATAACAAATTGGATATTTTCCTTTATATTAGAAAAGGGCTATAGGCCCTTATTCTTTTACTTCATTTTCTTGATTTTCTTCTAATTGTCCAATTTTTTTAGAACAATTTTTACAAATTAATTTATCATGATATTTTAATAAATTTTTTGTATTACCGCAGAAAATGCAGTTTGGTTCAAACTTTTTTAAGATGATAGATGATCCCTCAACATATATTTCAATAGGGTCTTTTTCAACTATATTAAATTGATTTCTGATTTCTATAGGTATAACAACACGTCCTAGTTCATCTACTCTTCTTATAATTCCAGTTGACTTCATAAACGTATCCTCCTTAAAAGTTATAGTCTACAATCCTATGCAGTACTAATATATCATAAATAATGCATAAGGTCAATTATATTGTAATAAAAAGTCAAGTTTTGCATAAAATTATTTAGGTGATAACCATGTTAAATATACTGTGGCCAATTTTTATAATATTATCATTTTCTTACGCAATTTTTTTTGGAGATATAAATTTATTAAATTCAGAAATCTTTAAAAGCACGGAAGATGCAATAAATCTCTCAATTAATTTGTTAGGAACAATTTGTCTTTGGAATGGAATTATGCAAGTTGCAAGTAAAACTTCTGTAATAGGCAAACTGACCGGATTTTTAAAGCCTATTATAAGGTATTTATTTCCTGAATTAAGAACAAAACCTAAAATTCAAAAAGAAATTTCTATGAATATGATTGCAAATATTTTAGGTTTAGGAAATGCTGCAACTCCATTAGGATTAAAAGCAATGAAATCAATGCAGGAGGAAAACCTACAAAAAGATAGATTAACGGATTCTATGGCAATGTTTATTGTTATAAATACAGCTTCTATTCAAATTATTCCAACTACAGTTATAGTAATTAGAAATTCATTAGGATCTGAAAATCCAACAGCAATTGTTTTTCCAGTTTGGATTGCTACTATTTGTGGAGCAATTTGTGGAATTATTGCAGTAAAAATATTAATTAAAGTAACTCAAAATGAAAAGCATTAAATAAGTATAATTTTTAATATTTGGATTTAAGAAAAGTTGCACCATTAGAAAGGAATGTGCTAATAATGAAATTAGTAAATTTTATTTCAAATTTGGCTATGCCATTAATTATTTTAATTATTGTTATATATGGTTTAAAAGAAAAGAAAAATGTTTTTGATGATTTTTTAGATGGTGCAAAAGAGGGATTAGGAATTGTCATTAATATTTTGCCTACTTTAATTGGGTTATTTGTTGCAATTGGAGCTTTAAGAAGTTCTGGGATTTTAGACCTTATAATAAATATTTTAAATCCTTTATTATCAATAGTAAAATTTCCTACTGAACTTATGCCTCTTGCAATGTTAAGGCCAATTTCTGGCAGTAGTTCGATTGCCATTGCAACAGATATTATGAGAAATTATGGTACAGATACACCACTAGGAATGATGGCTTCTGTTATTATGGGTTCGACAGAGACTACTTTATATACTATTGCAGTTTATACAAGTTGTGTAAAGATTAAAAAAACAAGATATATCTTACTTGCAGCTTTAACAGCAGATATTGTTGGAATTATTACAAGTATATTAGTTTGTCAATTTTTTGTATAGAATTGATAGAAATTTATATAATAATGTAGTTTTATTAGAAAAATATGTTGTTATTTGTCGAAAAGTTTTTGTTGACAAATATTTCCATTTGGTATATAATTATTAAAATTCAATTCAAAAGGACAAGTTATGGTTTATAAAATTTTGTTATTTATATTCTTATTTTTTACAATCAGGAAAATTATAATTCGTATTTTATCAGAAAAATTATTGAAAGAAATAAAGAATATTGAAAACTGATAGATAATATTTTTTTGAATGTAAATTATTTCAATACTAATTGATAAAAAGTAAGATTTAATTTAGTTCTTAATTTTGTAGAGAAAATCCCCCAAATTTAAATATAAACATAAGGTATAAGTTTTGCCCCTACGAATTTGTATATATTTACTTTTCTCTACAAAACAAATATAAAATTTATCTGTGGTATGTTTCATTGTGTGCAATTTTAAATCCTCTAAAAATTTGTTCTAATAAGAAAACTCTTATTAATTGATGAGGAAATGTCATTTTTGAAAAGCACAATTTTTCTTGGCAGTAATTTAAAAGCTCATTTGTTAATCCAAGTGAACCACCAATAATAAATGTGATATTACTATTTATCATAGAAAGATTTTGTAGTTTTTCTGAAAATTGTTCAGAAGTTAATTGTTTTCCACCTAGATCAAGGGCAATATTATAAGAAGATTTTTTTAAATGTTTAATTATATTAGAACATTCTTTTTGTTTTATTTCATTAGCTAAACTTGTATTTAATTTATCGGGGATTTTTTCATCTGGAAGTTCTAAAATTTCAAGTTTGCAATATTTTGAAAGTCTTTTACTATATTCTTCTATTGCGTTTTTTAAATAATCTTCTTTAATTTTTCCAATACAAATTATTTGAATATTTAACATTATAATCTCCTATTTTAGATTGTAATAATTTTACTATGATTATCTCTACTTGCAACACTAAGAGAAATACAATCTTCATTATAATTATTAGAAATCAATTCATCTACAACAGTTTTATAAGCAAGTTCTGGGAAATTACTTTGTTTGCTTAAGTGACCTAACATAGCATTTTTCAAGCCAGACTTTAATAAATGAGAAATTGTCTTTCCAGCCATTTCATTTGGTAAATGACCTGTTGGACCTGCAATCCTTGACTTTAAAGTAAAAGGATATGGAGAACAACGCAATACTTCTGGATCATAATTTGCTTCTAACATTATAAATAAGCTTTCCTCTAAGCTTTTTAAAATAGGATTTGTCATATGTCCAATATCTGTTGCAATACTTATTTTTTTATTATCTTTCCAAATGTTAAAACCACATGGGTTTGCAGCATCATGAGGAATTGAAAATGGTTTGATTTCTAAATCCCCAATGTCAAATTTATCTGATATTTTAAAAGTTTTAATATTGTTTTCTGAAATTTTATCTTTTTGTTTTGGCATTGCATCTAAAGTTTCTTGATTTACGAAAACAGGTAAGTCAAATTTTTTAGATAGTGTTCCAAGACCTTGTACATGGTCTATATGTTCATGTGTTACTAAAATTCCATCAAGTGTGGATGGGTCAATGTTAATGTCATTTAAAGCGTTTTCAATTTTCTTGCTACTAACACCTGCATCTATTAGTAATTTTGTATTTTGAGTTTCTACAAATAAACTATTTCCGCTACTTCCGCTATATAAACTACAAAAATTAAACATTTTTTATACCTTCCTTAAGGCATAAATTAGTTATTTAAACTAATTTTTCCTTTGTTAATTAATATATTTCTTCTTATTAATGTTTTATTGATTGGCTATTCTTTTACTCTTTCAATTTTTGCACCAATTTTTCTAAACTTCTCTTCTATATTTTCATATCCTCTATCAATATGTTCAAGATTATATATTTCAGTTTCACCTTCTGCTGCTGTTCCAGCAATTACAAGTGCTGCTCCAGCTCTTAAATCGCTAGAGTAAACAGGTGCACCATATAATTTTTTTACACCTTCAAAAAATGCAGTTTTTCCTTGAGCAGTAATTTTAGCACCCATCTTATTTAATTCTTCTGTGTATTGAAATCTAGATTCCCAAATACTTTCATTTATTACACTTGTTCCATTTGCAAGAGCTAGTACAACTCCCATTTGTGGTTGTAAATCAGTAGGAAATCCTGGATAAGGTAGAGTTTTGATATTTGCATTATTTGGTCTTTTGTTACACCAAACACGAATACTATCACCATTATCTTCAACATTTCCACCAACTTCAAAAATTTTTGCTGTAATTGATTCTAAGTGTTTTGTGATACAATTTTTTAAAGTTAAATCACCTCTTGTTGCAACTGCTGCAAGCATAAAAGTACCAGCTTCTATTTGATCTGGAACAACACTATATGTACAACCACCATGTAATTTTTCTACACCATTAATTTTGATTACATCTGTACCAGCACCTCTAATGTCAGCTCCCATTGTATTTAAGAAGTTTGCAACATCTACTATATGAGGTTCTTTTGCAGCATTATCAATTGTAGTTGTTCCTTTTGCTAATACACTTGCAAGCATTACATTAATTGTAGCTCCAACAGATACAATATCCATGTAAATTGGAGCAGCTTTTAATTTTTTTGCTTTAGCATAAATTGTTCCTTTTTCCAAATTAACTGTAGCACCAAGCATTTCAAAACCTTTTATATGTTGATCAATTGGCCTTGCACCTAGTTTACAACCACCAGGCATACCAACTTCAATTTCTCCTTTTCTACCAAGCATAGCTCCAATGATATAATAAGAAGCCCTAAATTTACTTGTTAAATCTAAAGGAGCTTTTGTAGTTGTAATATTTGTTGTGTCAATAGTTATGCTATGTTCATTGTTCCAAGTTATTTTTGCTCCTAATTGTCTTAATATCTCACATGAAATTTTTATATCACTAATATTTGGTAAATTTTCAATTGTACAAACTCCATCAATTAATAAAGTGGCAGGTAAAATTGCAACTGCTGCATTTTTTGCTCCGCTTATTGTTACTTCACCTTTTAAAGGAGTAGGACCTTTTACTACTAATTTTTCCAATTATATTACCCCCAATAAATTGTATTTCTTAAATATGAAAACGTATAAAAACGTGTTCAAAATTACATATTTACAAATAAAATATAAATTGTTTTAAGGTTAAAAATAGAGTGTATTTTTGTATAACACTCTATTACCTTTAAAATATAACATAAACTTTAATTTATTGCAACTATTTTTTTGCAGTTAATAAACCATATTGTTGGAAAAATTCTATTAACTTGAATTTAAATTGTAGTTCATTATTAGAATCATCTGATATTAGAGCATATTCCTCTTCATCTAAATTTTCTTCCATAACTTCTTTAGATTCATCCGGAACTACACCAGAGGAAACATCTACAAAACATAGAGGAGGGAACATTACACACCACCAGTTTTGACCTTTTGCTTTACCTATTTCGACACGTAAAGCATCATAATATCCTGCTGGCAAAGATATATCTCCGTAAGTTTTTGTAGGAAACTCAAAATTTCCAATATTTATTTTTACATCATAAGAATAACCTTGTTCATTAATTGTGTTTTTAGCAATTTGTTCAAAATCTTCTGAATGTTCTTGAACTATTTTAATTGCTTCTTCTTTATTTGTACAATCAGAACAGATTTCTTTCATATAAGAAAGTAAATTATCTCTTACTATATATTTTAAATTTTGGTCTTCCTCGCTATCACTATTTGCGATTACATGTAGACGAAAAACACTGTCTGCTAAATCTATCGATACGCTTTGTGCGTATGAGATTGCACAAATTGATGTATAAGCAAATAATAGAAAACTTAAAATTGTTACCATTTTTACCTTGGGATTTTTAATAAATTTTAATATCTTTTTCATAAGTTACCTCCTAAAAACTTTTTTTGAAAAATCTTCTATATAATTCATTATTGACAATTTAGGATTTTTTATACATTTTGCGAAAAAAGTCGATGAAATTTATTTGAAATATTCTTGACATATTTGTAAAGAAATGGTAAAATTTACCAGAAGAAAGAAATAAGAAAATTTAAATTTCCGTATGTTTCAGGTCATTTTACGTTATGAAAAAGTACATTTAATAGGTTTTGTCTTTGCAAAAAGGGGGAATAAAATTTTCAATCTGCAGTATGAATTTTCACAAAAGATTGAAAGGATGATGTTTTTTTATGAGTAACAAGTTAGAAACAAAAGAAAAGATTTGTTCATTTTATGCAAGTGATTATCATTTTGAAATGATAGCTTTACCTTATATGTGTAAAAGTTTAGAAGAGAACAAGGATGTAGTAATTTTAACTGAAAATGACTTAAATAAAACAATGAAAACTCTATTATCAAAAATGAATTTAAAAAATGATAAGAAAGAAGCTATATTAAATTTAGACTGGGAAAATAATGATTTAAATAAATTTAAAATGATAAAAAATAATATTGAGAAAAATCAAGATATGGTAATATTTATAAAAGGTAAAGAAAATTATATTAAGAATGCAAATCAAAATTTAGAAAAATGGATTTCAAAAACGGAAAATTTAAAAATTATAGATTGTTATGATATAGAAGAAGTAACAGATAAAGCAGATGATATCATTAATAGTTATGATAAAATTTTAAAAACAGCAGGAGAGATGAAAATACAGTAAGAGTTTTGATAATATGAATTGAAAGTGATGAATTGTAATAGTATGTATATTTCTTTATTTAAAGAATATATGAAAATTTTGTGAAAATGTTGATAAATTTTTTAAAATAGTGTATAAATATTAGATGAGAATATTTTTACTTTGAAAGGAAAGATAATGATGGATAAAAAACTAGGGGAAATAAAAGCTATTTTAAAAAAATATGGACAAGAACATTTATTAAATCACTATGACAAATTGGATGAAAGGCATCAACAAAAACTACTAGAACAAATTGAGAAAATTAATTTTGAGTTAGTAAATAGTTTATATAAAAATACAAGTAAAGAACCTAAAAAGCAACAAGATGAAATCACACCAATTGATTATTTAGATAAATATAAGTTGAATGATAAATATAAATATTATGAAAATATAGGAAAAAAAGCTATAAAAGAAGGAAAACTTGCAGCAGTAACAATGGCTGGTGGACAAGGAACTAGATTAGGACATAATGGACCTAAAGGAACTTTTGATATAGGATTAGATTCTCATAAATCATTATTTGAATTATTGGCAGATAATTTAAAAGAAGAAGGGAAAAAGTATGATGTTACTATCCCTTGGTTTATTATGACAAGTAGGGAAAATAATAAAGCAACAGTTGAATTTTTCGAAAAACATAAATTTTTTGGATATCAAAAAGATAAAAATATTTTCTTCTTTATACAAGGAGAACTTCCAATGGTTGATACAGAAGGAAAGATATTGGTAGGAGAAGATGGATTAATAAAAGAAGCAGCAGATGGACATGGTGGAATTTATGAATCTTTAGTTAAAAATGGTATGACTGAGAAAATGAAACAAATGGGTGTAGAATGGGTATTTATCGGTGGAGTTGATAATTGCCTTGTGAAAATGGTTGACCCTGTTTTAATGGGAATTGCAATAGATAAAGGAGTAACTGTTGCATGTAAATCAGTTGTAAAAGCAAATCCACATGAAAAAGTTGGAGTATTTTGTAAAAGAAATGGTAGACCAAATGTTATAGAATATTCAGAAATAACTGAAGAAATGGCAGAAGCAACAGATGAAAATGGTGAATTGTTATATGGAGAATCTCATATTCTTTGTAATTTATTTAGTGTAAGTGCAATAGAAAGAATGGGAGCAAATCCTTTACCATATCATGTTGCATATAAAAAAGCTACATATATGGACAAAGATGGAAACATAGTTGTTCCAGACTCTCCAAATGCATATAAATTTGAAGCATTTTTATTTGATGCTTTTGGAAGTGTTGACGATATGGCAGTTTTAAGAGTTAAGAGAGAAGAAGAATTTGCACCTGTTAAGAATGCTGATTCTGCTGGTGTAGATTGCCCTAGAACTGCAAGAAAATTATATAAGGCATTTTACAATTTGGATTAATTAATGGAGGAAATATGAATTATTTAGATGAGTATAAAAGATGGTGTGAAAGTCCAGAATTTGATGAAGAAACAAAAAAAGAATTATTGGAAATAAAAGAAAATGAGGCGGAAATAGAAGATAGGTTTTATAAAGAACTTGAATTTGGAACAGCAGGATTAAGAGGAATAATTGGTGTTGGAACAAATAGAGTGAATAAATATACAGTAGGAAAAGCAACACAAGGATTGGCAAATTATATTTTAGAGCAAGGAACTCAAAATAAAGGAGTTGCTATTAGTTATGATTCTAGAATAATGTCAAAAGAATTTGCATTACAAACAGCATTAATTTTTTGTGCAAATGGAATAAAAGCATATTTGTTTGAAAACTTAAGACCAGTGCCTGAGTTATCTTTTGCAGTTAGAGAATTAAAATGTACAGCAGGGGTAATGATTACAGCAAGTCATAATCCACCTAAATATAATGGATACAAAGTATATTGGGAGGATGGTTCACAAATAGTTAGTCCAAGAGATACAGAAATTATAAATAAAGTAAGAAATGTAAAAGATTTTAAAGAGATAAAATCAATTAATAAAGAAGATGCTATGAATAAAGGACTATTAAATATTGTTGGAACAGAAATGGATGAAAAATATATAAAAATATTAAAAGGACATATACTTAATCCTGGAATTATGAAAGAACAAGGTAAAAAGTTGAAAGTTGTATATACTCCATTACACGGAACAGGAAATACTATAGCTGAAAAATTGTTAAAAGAATTAGGAATGGAAAATGTGTATGTAGTACCTGAACAAAAAGAACCTGATGGAAAATTTCCAACAGTAGATTATCCTAATCCAGAAGATCCAAAAGCATTTAAAATGGCTTTAGAATTAGCAAGAAAAGTGGATGCTGATGTGGTATTAGCAACTGACCCAGATGCTGATAGACTAGGTATTTATGCAAAAGATTCTAAAACAGGTGAATATATGAACTATACAGGAAACATGTCAGCCTTATTAATTGCAGAATATAGAATTTCACAAATGAAAGAAAAAGGCATATTGCCATCTAATGGAATGTTTATAACAACAATAGTATCTTCAGAGCTTGCAAAAGCAATAGCGAAATATTATGGTTTAGAATGTATAGAAGTTTTGACAGGATTTAAAAATATTGGTGCAGTAATGAGAAAAGCAGAAGAAAATCAAGATAAAAAATATGTATTTGGATTTGAAGAAAGCTATGGATGTTTAATTGGAGATTATGCAAGAGATAAAGATGGAATTGCAGCAGTAATGGCTTTATGTGAGGCGGCATGTTTCTATGCTTCAAAAGGTAAGACTTTATGGGATGCAATGATTGATATTTATGAAAAATATGGTTATTATAAAGAAGCACAAGTTTCAATTGTTAGAGAAGGTGTACAAGGTGCTCAAGAGATAAAAGATATGATGACTAAGATGAGAGAAACTGATATAGAGAGTATTGGAAAATATAAGGTTTTGGTATTTAAAGATGTTGAAAAAGATGTTGTTAAAGATATGAAAACAGGAGAAATATCAAAAACTGGATTGCCAAAATCAAATGTTTTGTATTATGAATTAGAAGATAACAATTGGTGTTGTATTAGACCTTCTGGAACTGAACCTAAAATTAAATTATATATGGGAATAAAGGGAAATACTGAAAAAGAAGCGGAAGAGAAATTGGCAGAGTTAAGAGAATCTATGCTTAAAGTTGTGGAAAAATAGAAAATTTAAAATGCAAGAATCTTAATGGATAATTAGGTTTCTTGCATTTTTAAATAATTAAAATTATTTTAATTTACTTTCCAATTAGGTAAATTTCTTTGGATAGCACCGAATAAATTAGCACGTAACATAGGAATACTTTTAGTCAAAGAAAAAATTAATTGTTTCATATCTTCTCTTTTTGATGTTCCATCCATTGGGCATACTTTTTTCATTACTTCTATATTATTTTTGCGTACAAAACTTCGTATAGTTTTTTCTGGAGTATATACTAAAGGTCTAATCAACGTTATTTTGGTACGGTCCATATAGCTAACAGGGGAAAATGTACCAATATTTCCAGTGTATAATAAATTTAATAAAAAAGTTTCTAGAACATCATCTTGATTATGACCTAATGCAATTTTATTACAACCTTCTCTTATTGCAATTGAATTTATTACACCTCTACGTAAATTTGCACATAATGAACATGGATTTTTTTCTTTTCTGATATCAAAAACTATTGCTTTGGCATTACTTTCTCCAATAAATAGTGGTACATTTAAATTATTGCATATGTTTTCTAGTAGTTTTGTATCAAAAAATTCGAATCCTGGATTTATGCTGATTGCTATTATTTCAAATTTTTTTGGATAAAATCTTTGTAATGCTTTAAAGGCTGAAAGCATTGTTATTGAGTCTTTTCCGCCTGATAAGCATACAGCGATTTTGTCTCCTTCTTCTATCATTTTATATTCTTCTATTGCTTTTCTCATATAACTTAGTATTCTTTGCATTTTTATCACCGTTTATATTATATCAGAGATTGTCAAGAGTATAAAATTTTATATTGATTTTTTAATGTTAATATATTATAATATTTTTAATGTTTTATATGTGCTTATAGCTCAGCAGGATAGAGCAGTCGCCTCCTAAGCGACCGATGGGGGTTCGAGTCCCTCTGGGCACACCAGAAAAATAGAAATAAAAAAATGGAAAGATTGAGTAATTTCAACTTATCCATTTTTTAAATTTTAGGAAATTATATTTCCTATACAGTTAATAAAGCTTTAATGTATCTTCTAAAATATCAACAATTGGTAGTAATGATTCATCATTAGGTTTTATATAAAAGAATGGATAACCATCTTCAGTTTTATATACTGTTATTTCTATGTTTCCTATTTCGTGTGCCTGAATTTGCATTTTGAACCCCCTATTCTTTCGTATTTGTGTGACATATTTTTACACGCATTTTTTATAGTAGCATAATAAAAATAAAGAGTTTATCGAAATTTACAAAAGCATGGAAAACATTTATGAAAATAATGAATTTTTTGCAAGTGAAATGTCTATACAATATAAGTTATGTAGTACATATGAATTAATAAAAGGTGGACTTTACAAAAATGGCAATTAAAGTGTATAATATAGTATGTTAAGAGAATTAATTTAAAAGATAAGAAAGGTAGAAAATATATTTATATATTTTGTAAAAAATTATGCAAGAAAGATTTATGAAAGAAGCTTTAAAAGAGGCAAAAGAAGCATATGACAAATTAGAAGTGCCAGTAGGTTGTGTTATAGTTAAGGATGGAAAAATTGTAGCAAGAGCACATAATTTAAAAGAAACTAAAAAAGATACAACAAAACATGCAGAAATATTAGCAATTCAAAAAGCAAGTAAAAAATTAGATGCATGGAGACTTTTAGATTGTGATATGTATGTTACATTAGAGCCATGTTCTATGTGTGCAGGAGCTATTATAAATTCTAGAATTCGAAATTTATACATAGGAACAATGGATAAAAAAACAGGTGCTGCTGGTTCAGTTTTAAACTTGTTTGAAGATTTTACATTTAATCATAAAGTGTCTGTGGAAACGGGAATTTTACAAACACAATGTGAGAAAATTTTGAAAGATTTTTTTAAAGAATTGAGAAAAAGGGATTAGGGGACGGTCCTAAAAATCCCTCTTTTTCAATAATAGATAATGTTAATAACAATGTATTACACAGAAAAACAGGGATTTTTAGGACCGTCCCCTAATCCCTTTTGGAGGTAAAAAATGATAGAGAAATTGAAGTATTTAACACATAGAAAATCATTCCATATAGTTATGATTATAACAATAATTGCAGTTATATTTTTTGTAGTTGGAATTCTAGTTTTGCGTTATAATGTAGAAGGTGAGACTAATATGCCATTTGAGTTAACAAAAATTTCAGTTATTAGTTCATCAGATGGAATAAGTAAAGAAGCAGTAGACACTAGATGGAATTTTGATTTATATCAATATAATGATATTTATTTGTATATTGATAAAAATAATGATTATGATGGTACTGATACAATAACGTCTGTATTAATTAATAATATTCTAGTTGAAGGTCAAAATAGTGAGAAAGTAAAAATATATAAACCAGATAGTGAAGAAGAACAGCAAATATTTAAGAATGAAGAAGATAATGTTGTACAAGAAATTGTGTATACAGGAGGGATGGAGTCAAATTTAAAAAATTTAGAGATTTCAAATCAAGGTGGATTAGTTAGTTTTCGTTGTTCATATGATAATTTGATGGAATATGCAACAGATGATTTGGAAATTAATAATCAGCAGTTATTGTCAAAAGCAGGGATAACAAATGAACAGTTGCAAGCAAAATTGACATTTGATTTTACTATAAGTACACAAAGTGGAAAAGAATATCAGACTAATATTTCTTTAGATATTCCTATAGGTGATGTTGTAGGACAAGGTACAACTTCTGAAGAAATTACAGATATGAGTGATTTTATATTTAAAAGAATTCAAAATTGATTGTAATTGTTTCAAAAAAATTAGATTTTGACTTGTAAAATACTAAAATTCATTATATAATACAAATGGTTTGAACTTAATCTTTGTATGGAGAGAGTCCGATAAAGACCTATGAATCTTGTCAGGCCCGGAAGGGAGCAGCAATAAGTAGTAATCTTTATGTGGAATCTTTCCATAGAGAGATTGAGTATCAGCCATTTTTAAAATTTAGGAAATATATTTCCTAAATTTTTAAAAGATAAAGCATTGATTTATAGGATGTGGTAATATGGGATACACAGCACTTTATAGAAAATTTAGACCATTAACATTTGGAGAAATGGTTGGACAAGAGGCGATTACAAGAACATTAAAAAACCAAATAATAGCAAATAGAGTAGGACATGCATATCTTTTTAATGGAGGAAGAGGAACAGGAAAAACATCAGCTGCTAAAATTTTAGCAAGAGCAGTTAATTGTTTGAATCCAAAAGATGGAGAGCCTTGCAATGAATGTGAGATATGTAAAGAGGCTTTGACAGGTACATTAACAGATATTGTAGAAATGGATGCTGCATCAAATAATAGTGTAGAAGATATTAGAAGTATAAGAGAAGAGGTTAATTTTTTACCAACGAAGGCAAAATACAGAGTATATATTATAGATGAGGTGCATATGCTTTCAACAGGAGCTTTTAATGCTTTGTTAAAAACGTTGGAAGAACCACCAGAGCATGTTAAATTTATATTAGCAACAACAGAACCACAAAAATTACCAGCAACAATTCTTTCAAGATGTCAAAGATTTGATTTTAAAAGAATATCAAATGAAGATATAATAAAACGTTTAAAAATAGTATGTGAAGAAAGTAAAATAGAGATAACGCGGAGAGGCTTTAAATATAATTGCTATTCTTTCAGAAGGAGCAATGAGAGATGCACTTTCTATTTTGGAAAGATGTGTTCAAGATGGAGATAATAAAATTGATGAAAATAAAATAAGAGATTTGGTTGGAATACCAAGTACAGCTTTAGTACATGATGTTATTGATTCAGTCCTTTCATATGATATTGATAAAACATTAGAAGCGGTAGATGTTATTCTAAATGAAGGAAAAGATATAGTAAATTTATTGTGGGAAATGATTAAATATTGTAAGGATGTTCTTGTTTATAAAACAGCTGGAAAATTGGAAATGTATAATGATGAAGAGAAAAATCAAATAAAAAGTATTGCAGACAAGACAAGCAAAGAACAACTTATTAATATAATATATGAATTGTCAGAAATGGAAAATGATATTAAAAGGACAACTCAAAAAACTATAATGTTTCAGGCAGGTATGATAAAATTGTGCCAACCTAGAACTATAAGTGAAAATAGCGTTCAAAGTAGTGGAATACAAAATGGTCAAAATTTTAATTCAAATCTTGAGGCGAGAGTTGCTAAAATTGAAAATTATTTGAGAAATAATAAAAATGTGGGCCAAGTAGTAAATCAAGGAAATTTGCAAGAGGGAAATTCTGTGTTTCAAAATGGTATTACAAATATGAATACAACCACAAATATAGCTGGAAAAAGTGTTTCAAACAATTTGAATAATTCAGGTAATTCAAATGATTTAAGTAGTGCGGTAAAACAAACAAAAACAATATCAAACTCTAATAATACTACTGCAACCACAACGAAATTTTCTAGAAATTCAGAAGAATATTGGCCACAAATATTAGAGGATTTAAAACAAAGAGGAAAAAGAGTTTTGTATACTAATTTAATGGGAACAAGGGCCAAGGAAATAAATGATATGACAGTTGGAATAGAATTTCCAAATGGAATGACATCATTTGGAAAGTTAGTTTTAGATAAGCAAGAAAATATGAGAGAAATCTCAAATCTGGTTTCAATGGCCTGTGGTAAAGAAATGCAAATAAAGTATATTGTACCAGAACAGAATACACATAAAATAACGAGAGAAGAAAATTTGCAAAATCTTGCAAATGAGTCAGATATACCTTTTAATATAATAGATTAAAAATTGTTTCGAAATGTGACAAAAAACAGTAAAGGTAAAAATTATATATAAATAATGAAGAAAAATATATTTAAATAATGAATGAAGAAAGGAGAATTTAGAATGGGTAAAAGAGGAGGTTTCCCAGGTGGAATGGGAGGATTCGGAGGAATGAATCTAAATAATTTAATGAAAGAAGCTAAAAAAATGCAAGCAGATATGGAAAAATCACAAGCAGAATTAGCTACAAAAGAATTTGATGCAACAGCAGGTGGAGGAGCAATAAGTGTAAAAGTATCAGGAGAAAAAGTTATAAAAGAAATAAAAATAAAACCAGAAGTAGTTGATCCAGATGACGTAGAAATGCTAGAAGATTTAATTTTAACATGTGTAAATGAAGCATTAAGAAAAGTAGATTCAGCACAAGCAGATCAACTTGGAAAATTTAACATACCTGGATTAGGGGGATTTTAGGGACGGTCCTAAAAATCCCTAAAAGCAGGGATTTTGGGACGGACCTTTGTCGAAAAATGGCTTTTAGGAGGAAACAATGTCACTTTATTCACCATCAATTGAAAAATTAATAGAAAGTTTTGAGCGATTGCCAAGCATTGGTCATAAGACAGCTGCAAGACTTGCTTTTTATATATTAAACTGTTCAGAAGAAGAAACAAATGAATTTGTTTCTTCTATTATCAATGCAAAGAAAAATTTAAAATATTGTAGTAAATGTTTTAACATTTCTGATACGGACCCATGTGAAATATGTGCAAATCCAAAAAGAGATACTAGTGTAATATGTGTAGTAGAAGATGTTAGAGATATTATTGCAATGGAAAAAACGCACGAATTTAAAGGTGTTTATCATGTTTTGCATGGTTCAATTTCTCCTATGAATGGAGTTGGACCAGATGATATAAAAATAAAAGAGTTGTTATCAAGACTTATGGATGGACAAGTAAAAGAGGTAATTTTAGCAACAAATCCACGAGTTGAAGGTGAGGCTACTGCTATGTATTTATCTAAATTGATTAAGCCATTAGGAATCAAAGTTACAAGGATAGCACACGGTATTCCTGTTGGTGGCGATTTAGAATATACTGACGAGATTACTTTAACTAAGGCTTTAGAAGGAAGAAGGGAATTATAATATTTGCATAATATATTTTTTTATGATATAATAATCGACATAACATGTAAACCCAAAATTTAGGAGGGAAAGCATATGATTAATAAGGTGATACGGACATTAGACAAACAGGGGAGATTGCAATTACCTTTTGAATTAGTTAATTTTTCGAATATCAAAAATAGTAAAGAAATTGCTATTTGTTCAATGGGGCATTCGATGATTAGACTAAAACCAAAAGTTAAGGCTGATTTAAGAAATGATAAAGTTATTTCTTTTGTTAAGGTCGACGATAAAAGAAGAATTGTAATTCCTCTTGAGATTCGTCAGAAAACACAAAATTTTGAAATTTTTTTATTTAACGGATACCTTATACTAAAAGAAGCACCAAAATAGGTGCTTCTTTTAGCTTAGCAAAATTTCACAAATATCTTTTGTAGAATTAGGTTTAGCAAGAAGTTTAGTATTTTCCTTCATTATTTCTAATTTATTAGAATTTGAAAACAAATCATTTAATAAAGAAGAAACATCAGTATCTTTTTTAATCCAAATACCAATACTTTTACTTTCAAGAAATTCAGCATTTTCTTCTTCCTGACCAGGAATTGGATTTATTATAATCATAGGCAAATGAGAAGCCAAACTTTCAGTCGTAGTCATTCCACCAGGTTTAGTAACAACTAAAGTTGACACAGACATAAGTTCAGGAACTTTATCTGTAAAAGGTAGAACTCTAACTCTATCTTTTGCATTATATTTGTCTACTATATTTTCAAAAGCCAATTTCATTTTCTCATTTTTTCCAGCGATACCAATTATCTGTAAATCATGATTAAAAGAAACAAAACTTTCAAAAATTTCAACAGTTTTACTTTTTCCAAGTCCAAATTCTCCGCCACCAAAAAATAATATGATCCTTTTATTTTCAGATAAAGAAAAGTCTTTTAATATTTTATTTTTATCATGTTTTTCTAAAAATCTTTTTGATAAAGGAATTCCAGTTGCAAATATATGTTGTTCAGGAATATTTTTACTAATTAAATATTGCTTCATTTTATCATGAGCAACAAAATAATAATCAGTAAAATCACTTCCAACTAACCATTGGTCATGAGGAGCAAAATCAGTCATAATTGTTGCAATTTTTGCATGGATTTTTCCTTTTCTTTTTAAATAGCTACACATTTGACTTCCAAAAGGATGTGTAGAAATAATCAAATCTGGTTGTTTTTCACGTAATAATTTTAATAATTTAATAGCCATTATTTTATTTGATCTAGAAGATAGATGTGCTAAAGGGCCTTTTTGAGAATCATTATAAATTCGTCCCCAAACCCAAGGCATTTTTTTGGCAGTTTCTCTATATGCAGCTGTCGTAATTTTTTCAATAGTTTTATTTACATATTTCATACAATCTATCATTTCTATATCATATTGCTTGTAATTATTCGTAATATATTCATAAATCGATTTTGCAGCATTTAGATGTCCGCCTCCATATGATGCATAAAAAATTAAAATCTTTTTCATATCAACATTCCCTTCAAATTTTATAACAAATGTTTTTCAATATTCTAACATAAAACAGATAAAAATTCAAAAAATGGAATATTTTTTTTCAAAAGGCACAAAATAATAAAGAAATGTTTGGGAAGAAAGGAATTTTAAAGTGAAAAGTTTTTTAAAAATAATTATGGTTTTTATGTTTTTAATGATGTTATTATTTTTTATTTTCTTTATAAATGAAGGAATTGTTAAAGAAGATGTTAGTTATGCTGCAAGTAGTAGTAGTGCATCTGATTTACAACTAATGGCAAGAGCAATAAATGGAGAAGCAAGAGGAGAGCCATATGAAGGACAAGTTGCAGTTGGAGCTGTTATATTAAATCGTGTTAAAAGCTCACAATTTCCGAATACAATAGCAGGAGTTATATATCAAAGCGGAGCTTTTACAGCAGTTGCAGATGGTCAAATAAATGCACCAATTGATGAGAGTTCTACAGTATATAAGGCTGCACAAGATGCGATGAATGGATGGGATCCAACAGGTGGATGTATTTATTATTTTAATCCGGCTACTGCGACTAATAAATGGATATGGTCAAGGCCAGTAGTAAAAACAATTGGAAAACACAGATTTTGCAAATAAAGGGATTAAGGGAGGTTATAAAATGAATAAATTAGTAGAATGGAAAAATCGATTAAAAAAAGGGCATATGTTTAGTGTTATTATGGCATTGTTAGTTATTGTTGCAATATTAGGATTTTTACTTTACCGTAAGCAAAGAGAATATAGACAAGCATCTGAAAATTCATATAATATGGCTTTTTATGAATTGGTAGATTATGTACAAAATGTTGAAACATATCTTGCTAAATCTTTAATATCTTCAACACCTGAACATGGAGCTGAAACTTTGACAAATCTTTGGAGAGAGGCAAATCTTGCACAAAGTTATTTAGCAAGATTACCAATTGAAAGTCAAGAATTAGAAAATACAGAAAAGTTTTTAAATCAAGTTAGTGATTATAGTTATTCATTATCAAGAAAAAATATATATGATGAGGCTTTAACACAAGAAGATTTAGATAATTTGCAAAAATTACATGGGTATAGTGTAGAATTAGAAAATACTCTAAATCAGTTATCAGAAGATTTAAATCAGGGTAGATTTAAATGGGATGAATTGACTGAAAAAGGAACAGTAGCTTTTGCACAACAGGTTGATAATATTTCTCAAGAAAGTTTTAGTAATTTAGAGGAAAATTTTCATGAATATTCTGGATTAATATATGATGGTGCTTTTTCTGAACATCTAACTAGTTCAGAGCCTAAAGGACTTACAGGAGAGGATATATCAGAAGAAGATGCAAAGCAAAAAGCTATTGAATTTGTTGGACAAGATAAATGCAAGGAAGTAACAAATTTAGGATTATCTGAAAATGCTACAATTCCAGTTTATGATTTTTCAATAACAAATCAAGAAGATAATACAATTAATATATCTGTATCTAAAAAGGGTGGACATATAGTTAATATGAATACTAATAGAGATGTTTCAGCTGAAATTATTTTACAAGAGGAAGCAAATAATATAGGCAAAGAGTTTTTAACATCAAGAGGTTTTGAAAATATGAGAGAAACATATTATTTGAAACAAGAAGGAATAGTTACTATTAATTATGCTGCAACTCAAGATGATGTTATTTTGTATCCGGATTTAATTAAAGTAAAAGTTGCTTTGGATAATGGGGAAATATTGGGAGTGGAAACAACAGGATATTTGAATAATCATATTATTAGGACTTTAACTGAACCTAAGATTACAGTTGATGAGGCAAAGTCTAGTTTAAATCAGAATTTACAGATTGAAAGTGAAGGTCTAGCGATGATTCCTACTGAATGGAAAACAGAGATTCTTTGTTATGAGTTTAAAGGGAAAGTTGATGATAAAGAATTTTTAGTTTATATTAATGTTGAAAATGGTAGAGAAGAAGATATATTGATTATTACAGATACACCTAATGGAACTTTAGCAATGTAATAAAAAAAGACGAAACTAATAATTGCAATTTTCTATGAATAACTCGGTTAGCATTACAGAATAAATAAATTCTAAAATTAACAAGTAGGCACCTCTCAAAGCGAGTTTGAGATTCTCCTACTTGTTAGTTAAAGAATTTATAATATTCTTCCATTCACATTCGTTATTTATAGAAAATTGCAATTATTAGTTTCGTTTATAAGAAAAAATAATTTTAATGTCTCTTGTAAGTGTCTTTTGACAATAATACTTTGCTAACTACCTTTCCATTTTTCTTTAAAATCTTATATGCTTCTGAATAAGTTGCTGTTGAAGTTTGACCTGTTATGTAAGAAGAAATTTCTACATCATAGTCATCATCTTGTTTTAAACCAAAAATTCTAACTGAAGCAACTCCGCCAGAAACGGAACACATAATTTTAATTGGATATTTTCTGTTATTTTTAAATTGAAAATCAGTTGAGCCATATACAACAGTTGCGTCTCTACTTGCAGTAACATATGAAGGTACAAATTGATGATTACTTCTAGTAACTATATCTAAATTAGCATAAATTACAGCATTGTATAAAGTAGAACTAATTTGACAAATTCCACCACCAAGACCATCTACAACTTGACCATTAACATATATAGGTGCTTCCTTATATCCAGCTGCTATTGTTCTTTGCCCTACGACTTTGTTATATGAGAAAGTTTCACCAGGCATTAAAACAGTTCCATTGACTTTATTTGCTGCTAATCTTAAATTTGTAGTTCTATCAGTATCTCTAGTGTTATAATTTGTTGAGAAACTAGCCAATTGGTCCGGAAAAGCTTCTGTTCCAATCATACTTGTAGTTACACTAGGATATAAAGTTTTTAAAGGAATTGTATATTCATCTTTAGCTTCAGCAGTTATTAATTCTTTAGCTTCTTCAACAGAAATCTTAAAATCTAATCCATTTTCAGAAGGATAAACCGTAAAAGGATTTGTTGTATAATATGCATCTACAGGCTCTTTATAGATTTCGTTATGTATTTTTTCAACATCAATTGATGCTGGTTCTTCCTCCTTTACAACTAATTCAATAGGTGTGTCAATGCAAGAAAAGTTTGATATAGAATTTTTAATAGCTTCAATTGTTGGCTCAATATCAATGACATATCCTGCTTTGCCAGATGTTACTATTAAATTGTTATCATCTTGGTAGTAACTACTTTGTATTACTGCATCTGGAAGTTGTGTAGATATTTCTTGTAAGTTTTGTGTTAATTGCTCTGTATTTACACTAGTGGTTAGTGGTATATTTACATTATTAAATAAAGTTTTTAGCACTTGATAATCATTCTGGAATGGGTTTCCTTCTCTTCCTATTTTAAATGCGTTTTCAGAAGCGGTTTTTGTATCAATATTTGCTTCTATTTGAGATAAAGAAATTGTTGCCTCAAAATCACCATGTTTTACTTTAATTTCTTCTGGTAATTTTTCTGTAATGTAATTATCTAATTGATATTTTGCGTCTGATTTGCTCATTCCAGAAACATCTAAACCTTGAATTTGTATTCCGGATACAATATTTGTGTTAAACATATTAAAAATTGTAAAAATTACAAAAGCAAGTAAAATAATGGTAACAATTGAAATTAATACAATTTTAAAAATATGTAAAGCTTTGTTAGTTTTTTCAATTTTTTCCTTTTTGACTTTCTTAAATTTTGTATCAGAATTATTTGAAGAAACTTCAATAGAAGAAGTACTTTCTATATTGTCAGTATTTTCAAGATTTTTAACATTTTCAGCTATTTCTTCAATTTGATTATTTTCTTCAATTATTTCATCAGTTGTATTTTTTTCTTCTGAATTTTGTAAAGTATTTTTAGTTGTTAAATTTTCTTCATTTTCAATAAATTCTTTGTTTTCAGATGTTTCAGAAGGTAATTCTTTTTCTAATAATTGATTTTTTTTGCTCATATGTTTTCTCCTTGAATAATTTCTATTTTATTATATCATATATTTGCAAAAAATGTGTAAAAAGTAATAAAAATGTCAAAATAAAATGAAAAAAATTGTTTATACTAATATTAGAAAAACTTTAAAAGTTTTATCTAATGAAACTCTAATACAAAATTGGTTTGTAATGGAGAAATTATAATTTAGTAGGAGGATGTTATTATGTCTAGAAATAAAAAATTAATATCTGAAAATTTAAGAGAAGAAATAGCAAAAGAACTTGGTGTTTATGATCAAGTAAAACAAGACGGAGGTAGCTGGGCTTCAGTTTCTTCAAAAGATTGTGGTAATATTGTTAGTAAGGCAATTGAGATAGCAAATAGAAGCGTGGAGTAACTTATAGGACGAAAAATTATTTTTTTACTATTGCTATTTAATTTTTATTCTTCTTTAATGTAAAGAATTACAAGTATATACTATTTTTATAATAGTATATACTTGTAAACTTTAATTTATCTTTCTTGTTCTATATCTTTTTCTTGCAATTTAGCAAATTCTTTTAATGCTGTTAAGATTTCTTTATCAAACTCTTTCTTTTTAGGATTTCTAGTTTGATTTGTTTCTACTAAATATTGAATGACTGATAGATTAGTAAATGAAATTTGATGACCTTTTTCTTTTTCACTTTCTGTCAATTTTTTTCTTGTTTCGTCAATATCTGAATCTGTTTGAAGTGCATAATAAGTTGTCTGTGTTAGTCGGTTAATATCTTTTTTCATAACTCGATCATAGTAATTTTTATTTAAACTCTGTATTTGTAGAAAAGGTTCGCCGATATCGTTTGTTTGGATTTCAATTCCTGATTCTTCCAAAATTTCTCTTTTTAAGGCTTGTTTTTCTGATTCGCCTTCATCAATACTTCCTCCTGGAAACATATATAGTCCAGTATATTTTACTAGCAGAGCTTTTCCTTCTGAATTTAGGATAATTGCTCTTACTTTTTTTAATTCTCTATCAATTTCATCTCTTGTTAGTCCATCTTCATTAAAAGTAATTTGTTTCATTTATATTTACCTCCTATTTTAATTATAATATTTTTTTCTAGGGTTTGCAAGCGAAATAGGAAAATTAGGTAAATTTCCCTATTTTTTAAAATTTTATTGTTTTTTATAAATCTTTTGTATAATTTGATACATAAGAGATATTTCCTTTTAAATATTGCTTTTTGTAATAAAAATATTCTATTAAATTATTATCTCTTATTCATAAAAACAGACTAATTTAATTTTATTAGCATCCTTTATATTTTGTTGTTAATATATAATAGCTGTCTGCTTTTTTATTTTCTAGATAGTTATTTATAGGTGTTAGCTGTTTTTTGAGTTTTTTGCTTATCTCTTTTAATTATTTTATTTTTTTAACTTTTCTTTCTATTCGTGTTTTTTACTGTATTTTCAAAAATATAGTTGCTAAATTTTAGAAAAAGGCATATAATCTAGCAAGTTTATTTAAAAGAAAAGAGATGAAAGATTATGAAAAAGAAAAAATTAGGAGTAATTTTTGGAGGCATGTCAACAGAAAATGAAGTCTCTGTCGTATCTGCAAATTCTATATTGAATAATTTAGATAAGGATAAATATGAAATTTATCCAATATATATAGGAAAAGATGGAACTTGGTACGAGTATAGTAAAAAATCTGACGATATTCAATTGGGGCAAGAGGTAGAGCATGGTATAGAAATTGAAAATGTAATGAAATATTTAAAAGGACTAGATGTTATTTTTCCAGTATTGCATGGGTTATATGGAGAAGACGGTACAATTCAAGGGCTATTTGAACTTTTAAAAATACCATATGTCGGATGCAAAGTTTTAGCATCTAGTGTAGGAATGGATAAAGTATATACTAAAATTATTTTTGAAAAAGCAGCATTAAAACAAGCAAAATATGTGTATATAAGAAAATATCAAGAAAAATACATAAATATAGATTCTGAATTTAATGAAAAAATAATGACATTAGACGAAACAGCAAGCAATATTGAGAAAGATTTAAAATATCCAGTTTTTATAAAGCCATCAAATTCAGGTTCTAGTGTAGGAATAAATAAAGCTACAAATATTGAAGAGTTAAAAAAATATATTGAATATGCTTCAAAATTTGATGGTAAAATTTTAATAGAGCAAGGAATTGTGGGAAAAGAAGTTGAATGTGCAGTTTTAGGAAATGAAGAAGTAATAGCATCATGTGTTGGAGAGATAAAAGCAGCTGATGAATTTTATAGTTATGATGCTAAATATAAGAATCAAGAATCAAAAACATGTATTCCTGCAGATATTCCAGAAAATGTTTCAGAAGAAATAAGAAAGCAAGCAATAAAAGCATTTAAAGCAATTGATGGAAAAGGCTTATCAAGAGTAGATTTTTTTGTAGAAGAAGGAACAAATCAAATTTATATAAATGAAATAAATACATTACCTGGTTTTACTAATATCAGTATGTATCCAAAATTGTTTGAAGCAAGCGGAATATCATATAGGGAACTATTAGATAAGTTGATTATGTTGGCGTGAAATGGGGACGGCCCCATTTGCACTAAAAAGTGCAAGAGGGACAGGTGTAATAAAAATCGAAAAAATCCATACAAAACTATGGATTTTTTTTTGATTTATGATATAATGTAAATACCTAATTTTTGGGAGGATGTTAAAAATGGTTTATAAGAATTATTACAAAATATTAGACTTAGAAACAAACCATGTTTCTATTGAAGAAATAAAAAATGCATATAGACAAGCTGCAAAAAAATACCATCCTGATTTAAATGTAGGAGATAAGTTAGCAGAGGAAAGAATTAAAGATATAAATGAAGCATATAAAACACTGTCAGTGCCGGCATCTAAAAGAAAGTATGACCGTATATGGAATTCAAAATTTGCAAAAGGGCAAAAAGCCTTTTCCGAAAAAGGAAAAAAAGGCGCGATTTTGAATATGTTTATAGGAGACTTGAAAAATAATGATATTGGTGAAGAAAAAAGAACAAAAGGCCAACCTATAAAAGGAGAAAATATTGAAACTGAGATAAGCACAACAATTGAAGAAGCCTTTTATGGGATTGATAAAAAAATATCATTAAGGACAAGTGACGGAAAAATAAAAACTATATCTGTAAAAATTCCTGAAGGAATATTAAATGGAGAAAAAGTGCGTTTAATAGGACAAGGAAAACAAGGTGAAAACGGTGGAAAAAACGGAGACTTATATCTTAAAATAAACATTGAAAATGATTCTAGATTTGAATTACAAGGTTACGATTTGTATACCGACCTTTATTTAACACCATGGGAAGCAGCATTAGGAACACGTGCAAATGTAAAAACAATTGATGATGAGACAAAAGTGTACATACCTCAGGGAACTGAAAGTGGTGAAAAAGTTAGAATACCTGGAAAAGGATATAAAAAAGCTAGTGGAGCTAGAGGAGATTTAGTAGCAGAAATTAAGATTATGATACCAAAAAAATTAACAGAAGAGGAAAAAAATATGTTTGAAAAATTAAATGAAATATCAAATTTTAATCCAAGAAATATGAACAACTAAAATTTACATAAACTATATATTGACAAAACGTTGAAAATTCGCTATAATTATATATAGTGTTGTAACAAATGACAAGCTATGGATTAAAACATAGGAATGGGGTGTAGAATAAAGATGGAGACATGGGAAGGAAAAAGTTTTAGTATTACAGATCCAAAAGGAGTGAATACTGTAATTTACCAAATCAATAAAACAAGAAAAGAAGATTTGGAAGATTCTCCAAAATATACAATTGAAAGATTAGACTATATGGAAGAACTTAGAGGAGATATGAAGAGAAAAACTTTTTTTGTTGATAATCCTTCTAAATATGAAGATCAATTAGTAATACTATCTTTTGGTGACAACAAGGTAGTTGTTAATATGGCTTTATTACATGATAATGAAGTATCTATTTGTAAAAAGCCTTCATCACTTAAGTTTGAAAACTTATATCAAGAAAAAGAATTTGAAGTTAGAGATTTTAAATATACACCAAATTTAAAACGACCAATATGTATTATAGACCCAGAAACAACAGAGGAAATAAAACCGACACTTTATTTCGATGAAAAAACAAAAGAAGTTAGAGGAAAGTGTAAGTTAAAACCATATAAATCTTATTTTGCCTTTGAAATCAGAGACAAAAAAGAAAGGTAAGGAGGAAAAACTAAATGAGTAAACTTGAAATGGGTGATAATCCAACAATATATGGAGGACAAACTGTACCAGATGAAAAAGGTAGAGTTGAAATTCCACCTGAAAGAAGCGTTGAAGGGATAGCTCCAACAGATGTAAAAGAAAATCTTATGAAGATTCAAATAGAAACATCATATAAATTTATAGAAAAAGATGGAAAAATATATAGAGTTGGAAAAAACGGGATAGAGTATCCACCAATTAGTAGAGAAGAGTATAAGAGGATACAAAAAGAAAGAGAAGAATCAAGAGAAGATAGAGATGAAGGTATAACTCATTAATACAAAAGAGTAGGTGATTTAAATGCATTATAAAATAGAGGGTGCAATAAGGAGAAATAGAACTAATTTTATAATATGTGCAATACTATGGATATTTTTGACCATAGTATTTGTTTCGCCTTTTGCATATAGTTCACATGTTGCAGGATTAAGTGGGCAGTTAGAACTTGAAACATTTTTTACAACATTTGGTTCATCAATAACAAGTCCATTTAGTACATTAGGAAAAATATTTTCTGAAGGTGCAGGTGGAACGTTTTTTTCAGACTTAATCATTTTTACAATATTTTTTGCTTTATTTTTCTTTGTAGGAGTATTTAAATCAGCTCCTAAAAATGAATTTACAGATATAGAGCATGGTTCAAGTGATTGGAGTCAAAGAGGAGAACAATATCAAATATTAAGTAAAAATAAAGGAATAATACTTGCAGAGGATAATTACTTACCAGTAGATAAAAGAGGAAACGTTAATGTGCTAGTAGTTGGACGGATCAGGTTCTGGTAAATCTGCATCATATTCAATTCCAAATGCGTATCAATGTTTAGGATCATATGTATTTACAGACCCTAAAGGAGAATTATATGATAGAACGGCAGGATATTTAAAAGAACATGGATATGATATCAAAGTATTAAATCTAGTGCATCCACAATATAGTGATGGATATAATCCATTAATGCATATATCATCAGAATTAGATGTAGACGTTATTGCAAATACAATAGTAAAAGGACAACAATCAGAAAGTGGAAAATCAGATCCATATTGGGATGATATGGCTGAAATGCTATTAAAAGCTTTAATATACTATTTAATAGCAACAAGACCAGAAGAAGAACAAAACTTAGCAAGTTGTGCAGAATTAGTAAGAGCAGCTAATAATAATGGTGGAAGTAACTTATTAACAGAACTTATTAGTCAATTGCCATATGACCATCCAGCAAGAATGTATTACAAATCAATTGAAATAGCACCAGAAAAAACATATGGTTCAATTCTAAGTTCTTTGCAATCAAAACTTGGTAAATTTGATTCAAAGGAAATTGCGGAATTAACATCAACAGATACAATTGATTTTGAAGAAATAGGAAATAAGAAAACGGCAGTATATGTTATTTCTTCAGATACACATACAGCATATGATTTCTTATTAACAATATTTTTCTCACAAATGATACAACAATTATATGATTATGCAGATTTAAATGGAGGAAAATTAAAAGAGCAAACATTTTTCATATTGGATGAGTTTGCAAATATAGGAAAAATACCAGACTTTGATAAAAAGATTTCTACATCAAGAAGTAGAAAAATATCTTTTAGTGTTATATTACAAACAGTAGACCAATTAGAAGCGGTATATGAAAAATCATATGAAACAATTATGGGTAACTGCGATACACACTTATTTTTAGGAAGTAACTCATATAAAACATTGGAATATTTCTCAAAACAACTAGGTGAAAAGACAATAGAAAGAGATAGTATATCAATAAATAGAGATAGACAAAACTGGAAAACAGGTAAAAGTGTTTCAGACCAAGTAATGGCAAGAGCATTGATGACACCGGATGAACTTAGAAGAATGGATATTGATGATTGTATAATTTTTGTAAAAGGTATTAGACCAGTAAAAACTAAAAAATTCTACTATTTTAAACATCCAATGGCAAAGAAACTTGCTGCATGTGAAATTAGTCATAATGATATAGGAGAAATAGATAGAGGAACATGGAGAAAATACAATCCATATAATCCATATGTACCAGAAGATGAAAATAAAGAAAAAGTAGATAACTTAAAAGTAGAATCTTTAGATGATTTATTTGATGATGAATCATCAACAAATAAAACTGAAGAAAAGCCTAAAGAAAAGACAAGTGTTGCTACAAGTACAGGAAAAGAACTAAAAGTAGATTTAGGAAAAATAGAAAGTGAAGTAAATCAGGGTCCAAAAATCGATTCACAAGTAAATACTGCAAAACCACAAAATCAAACATTAGACTTAAATGATTTTGAAGATTCAGCTCCAGTATTACCACAAGGTGGAGATGATGATGAAGAATTATATGATTTGCAAAAGGAATTAGAAGCAAAATTTGATGAATTATTTGGTCCATTGGATGATTAGGGACGTGCCAAATCGTTTCAAAATGTAAAATATTAAAAAATGCAATGAGTTTTTATAGAAAATATAAAAATTTATTGCTTTTTTGTTTTTTAAAGAAAAGACAAAAAACCAAAAATATTTTCGCCTAAATACTTGAAAAAAGTTAGCAAATATTATAAAATCAAAAAAATAAATAATAATTTAGGAAGGGACGAATAAATATGAAATTTGTACATATAGCTGATATGCATTTTGACAGTCCATTTGTAAATCTTTCAGATAGAGATTCTATGGGAGAATTAAGGAGATTAGAACAAAGAAAAGTATTAAAAAAGGTAATAGAATATATAAAAGATAATAATATTGAATACCTTTTCATATCTGGAGATTTATATGAGCATAAATATATAAAACAATCAACGATTGAATATGTAAATAAATTATTTAAAGAAATTCCGAATACAAAAATATATATAGCGACAGGAAATCATGATCCATATTTAAAAAATTCATATTATACAAAATTCAATTGGAATGAAAATGTAAAAATATTTTCAGATAAAATAGAAAAAATAGAAAACGAAAATGTAAATATATATGGATATGGATTTACTGATTTTTATTGTGAAAATAGTGGTGTTGAAAATATAGAAATAGAAAATAAAGATAAATTAAATATATTAGTAATTCATGGGGCTTTGGATAGTAGTAATGTAGAGGATAGAAAATATAATCCTATGAAGAAAAATATTTTAAAATCTAAAGGATTTGACTATGTCGCATTAGGACATATACACAAATTAGATTATAATTCAGAGGAAAATCAAAATATAGTTTATCCAGGTTCTACTGTTTCACTTGGATTTGATGAATTAGGACAACATGGGATGATAGTAGGAGATTTTGAAGGGGAAAATTTGAGTCTTGAATTTGTACCTTTAGATGAAAAAGAATATAAAATAATTAATTTAGAGATAACAGATATAAATTCAAAAGAAGAATTAATTGAAAAAATAATGGAACTTAATATTAAAGAAAATGAATATATTGAAATTAAGTTAAAAGGTAGTAGAAATTTTGAAATAAATACTTATGAATTATTAAAATTAATTTTAAATAATAAGATTATTAAAATAAAAGATGAAACAAAAATAGCATATGATTTAGATAAATTATCAAATGAAACAACATTACGAGGTCTATTTATAAAAGAAATGAAAGAAAAATTAAATAATCCAGATATTAATGAAGAAGAAAAAGAGATAATTGAAAAAGGAATAGAAATAGGTTTAGATGTATTAGAATAAAAAAGATATAAGGAGATAAAAAAATATTTTAAGAGAAAAATAGAGATAATGTATCAAAAATAGCTTGTAAAAAATCTAGAAAAATTATAATAATTCTAAATGGATTAATATAGAAAAGTATTGCTTAGTATTTCTTGAAATTAAATTATTATAAAAAATCAAAATAAATTAAATAAAAAACAAATAAAAAATTAAATTAAAAATAAAATAAAAAAATAATTTAAAAATATAATTATCAAATAATAATAAAAAATTAATTAAAAAAATAAAAGTTAAATAATAAAAAGGTGATAAAATAATGCAAATAAAAAATATAAAAATAAATAATTATGGAAAAATGAAAAATAAAGAAATATTATTTTCAGATAATATAAATGTAATTTATGGGGAAAATGAATCTGGAAAATCAACATTATTACATTTTATAATAAATTCTTTATATGGGATTTCTAAAAATAAAAAAGGAAAAGAATATTCTGATTTTGAAAGATATAAGCCATGGTCAGGAGATGATTTTTCAGGCAAAATAACTTACGAATTAGATAATAATAAAAAATATGAGATATTTAGGGATTTCAAAAAGAAAAACCCAAAAATATTTAATGAAAATATGGAAGATATATCAAAAGAATTTTCAATAGATAAAACAAAAGGAAATGAATTTTTTTATGAGCAAACAAAAGTAGATGAAGATTTGTTTTTATCTACATTAGTTGTAAATCAACAAGAAGTTAAGTTACATAAACAAGAACAAAATGTGTTGATACAAAAAATTGCAAATTTAGTTGGAACAGGTGAAGATAATGTGTCATATAAACGCGCAATTGATAGATTAAATAGAAGACAATTAGATGAAGTTGGGACACAAAAGTCTAGGGAAAAGCCAATTAATGTAATTCAAAGAAAAATTGAAAATTTAGAAAACGAAAAATCTGAAATTGAAAAATATGTAGACATAAAATATGAAATTGAAGAGAAAAGAAATAGATTACAAGATGAAATAAATGACTTAGAAAATGAAAATAATTTTTTACAAGAAGTAAAATTATTAAATGAAAATGAAAAAATTGAAAAAGAAAAAATTAAATTAAAAGAAAATTTAAAAAAAGAAAATATAGAAAAAATTAATTTGATAAAAAATAAAATTAATGAAATAAAAAATAATGAAAAAAATATTTTTGAAGAAAATAATTTTGAAGAAAAAGAAAAAAATAAAAATAAAATAAAAAATATTCAAAAAATAAAAAATGAAAAAAATAAATTAAATAAAAAATTAATTTTATTATTTTTTATTTTAATAATAATAAATATTTTACAATTTATTTTTATTAAAAATAATATTTTTAAATATATTTTTCTTCTTACAGTCCCAACGTTTTTAATTTTTTGGATTATTTTAATAAAAAATAAAAATAAATTAATAAAAAATATAGAAAAAAATAATAAAATAATAGAAGAAAAAATAAATTTAGAAATAAATAATTTAAATAATGAGATTAATTTAATAGAAAAAAATAATTCCGAATTAGAAAATGAAATAAATAAATTAAAAAATAATTTTAATTTAAAAATAAATTTGGAAAAAGAAAAAATAAAAAATAAATATTTAAATAAATTAGAAAAAAATAAAATAAATTATTTTTTAAATTTAGAAAAAATAAATTTAGAAAAAGAAAAAATACAAAATAATTTAAATAACAAAAAAATAGAATTACATTCTTTAGAATTAGACAAAAAAAATATAGAACCAAAATTAGAAAATTTGTCAAATTTAGAAGAAAAATTAGTTGACAATAAAAACAAAATGTTAACTTTGAAAAAATTAAATTCTAGCATGGAATTGGTAAAAGAAGTTTTGACAAATTCTTATGAAAAAATGAAAAAATCAGTTACCCCTAAGTTTACACAAGAATTGTCTAATACAATTTCGAAGATTACAAATGGTAAATATGCTAATATTATACCAAATGATGAACAAGGATTATTAGTAGAACTTGATAATGGAAATTATGAGCCAGCTTCAAAATTAAGTGTGGGTACAATTGACCAATTATATTTGTCATTAAGACTTTCTATGGTAGAAGAATTATCTGAAGAAAATATGCCAATTATTTTAGATGAAGTTTTTGCATATTATGATGATGAAAGATTAAAAAATGCATTAGTATTTTTAAATGAAAAATGTAGAAATCATCAAATTTTAATTTTTAGTTGTACAAACAGGGAAAAAGAAATGTTAGAGGAACTACAATTAAAGTTTAATATTATAAATTTGTAAATTATTAAATGGATTTAAATAATATAAAAAGTAAAAGACTAGAATTAAGACTCTAGTCTTTTGCCATTTAATACTTGAAGTAAGTGGAAAAATATAGTATAATATTTCAAGCATTAAAAGACAATTTAAAGAGAAGAGGAGAAAAATATGTTTGAAAAATTAGAAAATGTAGAAAAAAGATATGAGGAATTAACAAAATTAATATCAGATCCAGAGGTAATATCAAACCACGAAGAATGGCAAAAATTGATGAAAGAACATGCAAGTATAGAAGATGTCGTATTAAAATTTAGAGAATATAAAAAAGTAAAACAATCTATGGAAGAAGCAGAAGAACTATTACACGATCCAGAGATGAAAGAATTAGCAGAAACTGAATATTATGATGCAAAAGAACAATTACCAAAACTTGAAGAAGAATTGAAATTTTTATTAATTCCAAAAGATCCAGATGATGATAAGAATATTATTTGTGAAATAAGAGCAGGAGCAGGAGGAGAAGAAGCAGCTTTATTTGCAGGGACTTTATTTAGAATGTATTCTATGTATGCAGAGAAGAAACATTGGAAATTAGAAGTATTAAATGAAAATGAAACAGGACTTGGTGGTTATAAAGAGATTTCATTTATGATTACTGGTAAAGGTGTATATAGTAGATTAAAATTTGAAAGTGGTGTACACAGAGTGCAAAGGGTACCAGACACAGAAAGTAGTGGAAGGATTCATACATCAACAGCAACAGTTGCAGTATTACCAGTTGTAGAAGATGTAGAAATTGAAATTAATCCAGCAGATATAAAAATGGAGGTATTTCGTTCATCTGGTGCTGGAGGACAACATATTAATAAAACTTCATCAGCAGTTAGATTAATTCATGAGCCAACAGGAATTGTAGTAGAATGTCAAACAGAACGTTCTCAATTCCAAAATCGTGATAATGCTATGAGAATGCTTAGAACTAAATTATATGAAATAGAAAAACAAAAACAAGATAGTGAAATTTCAAATGCAAGAAAGTCTCAAGTAGGTTCAGGTGATAGAAGCGAAAAAATAAGAACATATAATTATCCTCAAGGAAGAATAACAGACCATAGAATTGGTATGAGTATTTATCAAATGGAGAATTTCTTAAATGGTGATTTAGATGAAATGATAGATAATTTGATTGCAGCAGATAGAGCAGAAAAATTAAAAGGTGAGGAAGAATAAAATAAAAAATGAATATATAATAAGATTTTTTATGAGATAGAAAATTAAATGATTTTTTATCTCAATTTTTTTATTTATAATTTTAAATAAAAGTATAAACAAGAAACATAAAAAATATTTATTTTTTTGTTAATTAATATAAAATTTGATTATTAATTGAAACTATGAAATTATTTTAATTTTTTATGTGTAACAGTATAAAATGATTTCATATATTAGATATAAATTTATTTATGAAAAGAGGGGGATATGAAATTGAAAGGAAATAAGAAAAAAATTATTATTGCTTTAATAATTATAATATTTATAGTAATTATTACAACTATTGTTTTTGGAATAAATAATAAGGCTAAAAAAGAATCATCAAGTTATTTAAATGAACAAGATATCGTAAATGATACTTATCTAAAAATGGCTAAAGAACTATGGAGACAGGAAGAAATCTTGCTAGAGGCAGTAAAAAATGGAGATGTAGAAACATTGGTGAAAAATGCTAGAGATGATGAATATATGATAGACGATTTTGTAGATAATCTTGATCAAGAATATATTGATGCAGCTTCAGAATATTTAAAGTTTATGTATGCTGATTTAACTTGGACTGAACCAGATGAAGAGACATATGAAAATTGGGCAGTATATTTAGAAAAAAACAATAAAACAGAAATTAAAAGGTGAAGGACTATTAGATGATTGGATAAGGCTTAGTACAGATGAATTAATTCAAGGTAAAAAATTTTATAAAATATCTTCTACATATGAAGAGGTTTATCCAAATGCTTCAGGTAAATGGAGTAATGAAACAACACAAGAAGCTTACGAAAAATTAAAAGCGACATTAAATCAAATTCCAACTGATATTTTACATTTAGATATCGACATATTAGAATTTGATACAAAAGGAAATTTTGTTTTAGCATATGATTCTTTATTAGAGGATACAGAAATAGAAAGATTACATGATTCTTATTGGTATAAAAATAGATATGGAGATGATTCTTGGGTTGGGCATTTTATAATGGAAGAGGTACTAGATTAGTACAGACGGACATACGTTCTGTAGAAAAATTCAAATAAATTATTAATGGAGGAAAATAAAATGGGAATACATAAGAAAATTTTATTAGTTTTATTGTTTATATTATTTACTATAGGAATTACCGGTTGTGTTTCAGCTACTAACGAAAATATTACATACAAAGCGGAATATAATGATGCAATATCTTATAAATTGACAATAACTGGTTTAGATTATGATAGTGAATATAAATATTATAGAGCTATAATTTGTCAAGAAGATGAACTTGAAGATCTTAATTTTGCAGCAACATTTGGAAAAGCTTTTAGTATATCTTATAATACAGAGACAGAAGTATGGGAAGGTACAACATTAGAAGCTAGGGATGGAGTAAAAGCGTATGCACCATTTGAAAAAGCAGGTCAATATTATGTGTGTGTAGCAAAATCAAAAAATGGATTTGATTATGAAATAATTGATGGTCCAAAAAAAATTGAAACACCAGAATTACCACCATTAGGAGAAAGGATTTCAATTTATACATCAGCATATAGTGATACAAGTTGCTATATTATGGTAAATGCTCATAATACTATGGGTTATAATAATGTACAGAGAACTATTAATTTTTATGTAGGAGAAGTTACAGATACAGAATTATTGAAAAAATTAAGTGAAGAAGGAAAAGATTCATATGATGAATTAATGGAATATGCAAAGCAACAAGTTCAAAATTTGAAGCAAGATAGTTTTCAAGATACTAAATCAGGAGTTTTGGATTATAATATAGTTGCAGATTATCCAATAGAAGAAGGAAAATATTATTTTATATATAGTATATTAGATAATGAAAATGGTACATATAATGATGTAGAAGATATTGAAATATATAATGGACAAGTAACAAATGATGGAAAAGTAGGATTAGGGACTTTTAAATATACAGAACAAGAAATTACAGCACCAAATGAAAATGATACAAATACACAAAATAATCAAGTCAATAGAAATAATGATAATACAACAGCTGGAAGAATACTTCCAAAAGCAGGAAGTTCATTAATGATTATTGTAGGAATAATACTATTTATTATAATTGCAAGTGTTTTATATATAAAAAATAAACAATATAAAGATATAAAATAATTAACTGAAAAATAATAGTTTGCTGATAGTAAAAAAGGAAGGATTTATAAAAAGTATATTCAATAAAGTATTAAAAGTATTAAGAAGATAAGTGTAATAAACCAAAACTCTTTAAAATAAACTAAAATAAAGTATATTTTAAGGAGTTTTTATAATGCAAGAAATATTAAAAACAACCTTGATAGGTTTATTTTTCCGGAACATTTGGTACAACATTAGGCGGAATCTTAGGAATTATAATAAAAAAGAATTCAAACAAATTCTTAAGTTTCATATTGTCATTTGCATCAGGACTAATGATGGCAATAATCTGTTTTGATTTAATACCAGAAGCAATGTATATAAGTGGCATAATAAATGTAATATTAGGCATATTATTTGGGATAATTGTAATGATATTTTGTGATATATTAGTTCAAAAAAAATTTAGTGAAAAAAATATAAATTCGATAGGAAATACTAAAAATACATTATTGACAACGGGAATAATTGTATCAATAGGATTAGCAATACATAACTTTCCAGAAGGATTAGCAATAGGTTCAGGATTTGGTGCATCAATAAAATTAGGATTAAGTTTAGCAATAGCTATATGCTTACATGATATACCAGAAGGAATATCAATGGCAATACCAATGAAAAATGGAGGAATGAAACCATCAAAAGTTATCTATTATGTTATATTATCAGGAGTAACAACGGGAGTAGGAGCTTTTTTTGGAGCGATAATAGGAACTATATCAGAGCAGATAATAGCAGTTTGCTTAAGCTTTGCAGCTGGCGCAATGTTATATATAGTATCAGGAGAACTTATACCAGAGTCTAATAATTTATATAAGGGAAGAATGTCAGCGGTTCGGAAATATGTTAGGCTTTTTAATAGGATTGTTTGCAATGATGTTATAAAAAGGTTGAATATTAATACATATAATGTTAAAATATAAATGTTATAATTAAAGATGAAATTGATAGGAGTAGTATAAAATGAAAATAATGTTCATATGTACAGGAAACATATGTAGAAGTGCAATGGCAGATTGGTTGTTGAAGCAAAAAATAAAAGATAAAAAAATAAAAGATATAGAAGTATATTCATGTGGAGTATATGCAGAAGATGGAGATACACCAACCTGGGAAGCAAAACGAGTAATGATGGATGAATATTCAATTGATATGAGT
>CALXJZ010000001.1 GCA_944388745.1 uncultured Clostridia bacterium | reverse complement strand
TCAAATCGACGGAGCACCAGAAGAAAAAGCAAGAGGAATCACAATCAACACAGCTCACGTAGAATATGAAACAGAAAGCAGACACTACGCACACGTAGACTGTCCAGGACATGCTGACTATGTAAAGAACATGATTACAGGTGCAGCTCAAATGGATGGTGCAGTATTAGTAGTTTCAGCAGCTGATGGACCTATGCCACAAACAAGAGAACACATCTTATTAGCTAGACAAGTTGGTGTTAAATACATCGTTGTTTACTTAAATAAATGTGATATGGTAGACGATCCAGAATTATTAGAATTAGTTGAAATGGAAGTTAGAGACTTATTAACAGAATATGATTTCCCAGGAGATGAAATTCCAATTATAAAAGGATCTTCATTAAAAGTTCTAGAAAGTACATCTACTGATCCTAATGATCCAGTATATGCACCTATGAAAGAATTATTAGATGCAATTGATAACTATATCCCAACACCAGAAAGACCAGTTGATCAACCATTCTTAATGCCAGTTGAAGACGTATTCACAATTACAGGACGTGGAACAGTTGCAACAGGTAGAGTAGAAAGAGGAACAGTTAAAGTTTCTGACGAAGTTGAAATCATCGGTTTAACAACAGAAAGAAAGAAAACAGTTGTTACAGGTGTAGAAATGTTCAGAAAATTATTAGATCAAGCTGAAGCTGGAGATAATATCGGAGCATTATTAAGAGGAATTGATAGAAAAGATATCGAAAGAGGACAAGTTCTTTGTAAACCAGGAACAATTCATCCACATACAAAATTCACATCAGAAGTATACGTTTTAACAAAAGAAGAAGGTGGAAGACATACACCATTCTTCAATGGATATAGACCACAATTCTATTTCAGAACAACAGACGTTACAGGTGTTATCGAATTACCTGCTGGAACAGAAATGGTTATGCCAGGAGATAACGTATCAATGACAATCGAATTAATTACACCTATCGCTATTGAAAAAGGATTAAGATTTGCTATCCGTGAAGGTGGTAGAACAGTTGGTTCAGGAGTTGTTGCTGATATATTAGCATAATTTGAAAAATTTAAAAAAATATATAGCAAAAGGATTAGGAAGAAATTCCTAATTCTTTTGCTTTTTTTGACTGTAACAATTATGTAAAAAAAATATATGTTAATAACAATAAAAACATTGCAAATAAAACGACGAAAAAATGTAGTTTTATTGATATTATCGAGTATTTCAATTGCAACTTTATATGGAGAAAATGGAATAATTACTAATGCAACATGGGCGGCATTTTCAACTGAAATGACAGGTCTTGATGAAAGATTAACCATTAAAGAAATTCAAAATAGTAAAGAATTTTTAGCAAATGAAGATATTCCAATATTTACAGAACCAGTTGAAACAAGAACATTGCCAACAAGTTTAAAAATGGAGATAGTATATATAAGAGAAGGAATGCCAACAACTAAAGAACCTACAAAAGAATATTATATTGAAAATTTATTAGATTATTTAATAGACGAAACTGGTGATGTTAAAGGATTATATTATGTCCCAGATGATGTTGCTCAAAATGGAGAAACATATATATATGACCAATTAACAGATACACTTTTTAAAGTAAAAGTCACAAGATTAAGAGGTAAAGCAGTTCATAGCTATAAATATGGTTGTAGAGTTATGGATGTTGGGTATGACATGAAAATGAATGAAGAAGATTATGTGATAGGTGATGAAAGCGAAGTAGTAACAGTAAATGGAGAAAGTTATTATGCACCGAACTTAAAGGGATTTAATGCTTTAACTACTAGTGCGGTATATTATAATAATGATTTTTCAGGAACATATGAAGTTGGAATAACATTACATATGAATCAAGAAGTAATAAGTTATATTGAAGATGGAGATATAACTTATACATGGTATGATTATGCAAATAGTATATGGGCAAATATAAAGACAACAGCAAATGGATATGAAGCCTGGTGGGTATGGATACCAAAATATGCATATAAAATTAATGAAACAACTGACACGACTAATCCAGAAGATATAGATATAATTTATGTTGATACTGATAATAAGCCACTAAAAGAAGAATATGGAGGAGTTTTACCGGAAGGATATCAAGTACATCCAGCATTTACAACTGATAAGGAGTTAAAAGGAATATGGATGGCAAAATTTGATCCAAGTTATGGAAAAGATAAAAGTGATGATTTAGAAATGTCTCAAAAGGTGTTAACACCAGATTTATCAGGATTCGATGAAGAATATACATACTTAATAAAATATTCTAGTGATGGTAATACAGTAGAAAGTCAAACTTTATTATCAGAAGTGCAAAATCTAGAAGAATTTAATAGTGATAATAAATGGTATGACTATGAAAATAAAATATGGGCAAATGTTAAAACAACAGCAAATGGATTTGAAGCGTGGTGGGTATGGGTACCTAGATATGCATATCGCTTGCCAGATAATCCAAATGAAGATACGGAAATTATATTTATTGATACAAATAATAAACCATTAGATACAGAAAAATATGGAAATTCTCTGCCAGAAGGATTTATTGTACATCCAGCATTTGATCAAGATACAGATAGTAATGGCGAAAAATTATCAGGAATCTGGGTTGCTAAGTATGACCCTAGCAATAAATAGTAATAAAATTAAATTTATATGAAAGGAGAAAATTTACATATGAAAAAAATAATAGTTTCGTTTATAATGATTATAGCTATAATAATTTGTAGTAACACAATAAGTATGGCAGGAATACAGGTAATAGATAAAGCAACCACACTTACAAATGTAAATGTATCGGAATCTTTTGATCTTTGTTATAATTTAAGAAATGGAGATTCAACACTTGGAACATCTAACCTAGAACCACATTTAACCACTTCTTTAGATTGGGGAGCAGTAGCATATTTAGCACAAAGTAGATATGGTTCTAATGCAACTTCACTTAATTCTTATGGTACTACTTCTACAGGTAATGAATCAGGTGTACAAGATACAGGAGGGTATATGCAAACTGCTACATTATTTGAAAGTAGAAATAAAACCTCAGCAGAAGCAACATCTTATCGTTACAGATTAGAAGAGGCATTGCAAGATGAGAATATGAAAAAGTATGTTGATGTGATTTCTAATACTGTTGATAAAACAACAACTCTAGGTAGAGCTATAGCGGAGACTCAAAACTGGTATGGAGCAACATATAGTTTTCAGAATGGTTCAAACACAAACAACCCAATGATAATAAGAGATTCTCTGTTCGGCGTTTTCCTCAGCGTCTACCCTACAGGTCAGGCGTCGTCCAACCTTACATTTAGACCGGTAATATGGAACTAGTGCGATACCAGAAGTTGTAGTACAGTGTACTGGTCTCTGTAGTCCTGACCAAAAAAAATTTATTAGGTATTAAAATTTGGTTATAAATTGCAAAGTGTCAACTGTTTTCGTGTATTCTTTTCTCTGTTCGGCGTTAATAACTTCAACATCTACTCGGCAGGTCAGGCGCATTCTCTGTTTGGTACTTTAACATGAAGCAATTATATTGCCACTCAAAGTAGCGCTCAGTTCAAGGACGGTGTTTAGTAGTGAAATGTTAAAGAAATTTATAACCATACCGTGAGGTAAAAAAATATACAGTATTTATGACAAAGCAATAGATTTTTATAAATTTAAAGAAGCATATGAAAGAACATCAAAAAGTAAAAAAAATAAAAAAGATAGAATATATTTTGGAATGTATTTAGAAGACAATATATATAGAATAGGAACAGATTTAAAGCAAAGGAAATATGAAGTAGGAAAATATAGTAAATTTAAGGTATATATACCTAAAGAAAGAGAAATATATTGTTTTAATTTTGGAAAGTAAAGGAAGAGCAAAAGAGATTTTGAAGGAGATAGAAGAATTTGTGAAAACAGAATTGCATTTGGAGCTGAACAAAAAAACCTCATATTTTCCTTTGAAAGTCGGAGTGATATTTTGTGGATATAAAATTTATACAACACATAAATTGTTAAAAAGAGCAAATATTCAGAGAATGAAAAAAAGAATTAAAAATTGGAATAAACAGTATAGAACAAATGAGAATGATATAGAACAATTAAATAAGTGGAGACAGTCTTTTTTTGCATGGAAGGGTTATGCTAAAGAAGCTGAAAAATATAATTTATATAAAACTTTAGAGAATAAATGTGAATGGATAGACACAGAACATAATTAAATTTCTAATAAAATTAGCGAAATCACTTGTAATTTTACTAAAATAATAATAAAATAGATATGTCATAAATAATATGGAGTAAGACAAAATTAGGAGGAATTACAATGAAAATAGTACTAGATGCTATGGGAGGAGACAACGCACCAGATGCAAATATAAAAGGAGCAGTAAATGCCATTAATAAAATAAAAGCAGAAGTAATATTAGTAGGAAAAGAAGATGTAATAAGAAGTAAAGTAAAGGAGTTTTATGGTAAAGAAATAGAAGAAATTTCTGATAGATTAAAAATTAGAAATGCAACAGAAACAATAGAAATGTGTGATACTCCAACTGTTGCAATAAAACATAAAAAAGATTCATCAATGGTTGTAGGATTTAGAATGTTAAAAGAAGATGAAGGAGACGTATTTATATCAGCTGGAAATTCAGGAGCATTATTAACTCGGTGCAACTTTAATTGTAGGAAGAATAAAAGGAATAGATAGACCAGCATTGGCAGGAATATTACCAGCATATAAGAGTCAATTACTTTTAATTGATGCAGGTTCTAATACAAATTGTAAGCCAATAAATTTATTACAATTTGCTCAAATGTCTAGTATATATTTAAAAAATACATATGGAATTGAAAGACCAGCAATAGGTTTATTAAATATAGGAACCGAAGAAACAAAAGGAAATGAATTAGTTAGAGAAAGTTATAATCTTTTAAAAGAAAAATCTGAAGAATTAGATATAAATTTTGTAGGAAATGTAGAGGGAAGAGATGCTTTTTCTGGAAAGATAGATGCAATAGTAACAGATGGTTTTACAGGAAATGTATTTTTAAAAACAACTGAGGGATTAGGTAAATTTGTAAAAAGAACTTTAACAGAAAGTTTAACTAGTAATTTATTAACAAAAATAGCTGCTATACCTTGTTTGCCAGCAATAAAAAGATTTTCTAAAAAGATGGATTATAAATCATATGGTGGAGCATTATTTTTAGGAGTCAAGAAACCTGTTGTAAAAGCACATGGAAGTAGTGATGCCTTGCTATTTGAATATACATTAATACAGGCTGAGAAATTTGTTGAGAATAAAGCTGTTGATAAGATGATTGAAGAATTTAATAAAAGTAATAAGGTGGAAAAATAGGTATAATTTTTTGACTAATTAAAATCCAGAAAATAGAAAAATCCAGAAAATAGATATTTTCTGGATTTAGTGTTCTACATCTCTTTAAAAAATTGATATTCTTTTCCTGAAGCATTTTTTCCTTTATAGATATATCCGTTATAAATTCCGCCGTTATCATCATTTAGATCAACATCTAAAGACATATTATATATAAATTTTTGGCCTAAATTATTAACAATATTAATTCTAAAACTTAAATTATAACCAATGTTATCTAAATTAACGTTTGCTTCTTGTAAAACCTTTCCATTAAAAGAAACAGTATTAGAATCTTGAGTTGCAGCATAGTTAGTCAAAATATCTTTATTTATATATCCTAATGAAATAGGATTAGAGCAATCAGTATAGAATGTCGGTGTAGAATAATCATGATTTTCATTTTCTGAATTAGTATTTACAATATTGAAATCAATTCTATCAGTAGTTTCTAGATTTTCATATTTTCCAAAACTTAGTGGATTTTTGTAATTTAGAACTTGATTACCCATATCAGAATTAGTTTTTATATTTATATTGTCAATATAAAGTTCTCTTATTGTATTTTCATCTGTTAAATCAGATATTGTTCCCAAATTGTCAATATATATCGAAATATCAGTATATTGTAATATACTCATATTTTTTAAGGATAAGTCATCTGAATTATCAATTGCATTTGCACTACTATATAATAAAATTCTTTGAACTGTAAAGATTGGATTTTCATTTTGGTTAGCAATTTCTATCATTTGATTAGCAAAAGAATTTCTTGCTAATACTTCTGAAAATACAAAATTATAATATAGTATAAAAATGATAAACAAAGCAATAAGTAAAATAGCAAATAGTAATCTTTCATTTTTTACTTGAATTTTCTTCTTAATTTTCATTTGTTTTATCATTCCTTTCTTTTAGTAATCAAATATTTTGTACATAATAATTATTTAAGTCTATTATATAGCATTTCCATATAATTATAAACTTTAGTATACCAATCTTTGTCACTTGCATATCTAGTATTAACCCCTTGTAATGTAGGTCCATTATAATACCAAGCGGCTGCAGTTTCACCATCATAAATTTTAGTTCCTGATGGATTCAAATAATATTTAACTAAAGATTTTGCAACTGTTTCAATACCTTCTTCATAACTATCAAAATCATAAGAAGACTCATAAGGAGATTCATCATAAGAACCATAGCCAAATAAATTGTTTTTATCTTGAGCTATTTGAGAAGTTCCCCATGCACTTTCATGAATTGCCATTGATGCTAAGAAAATACCATTAATATTATATTTTTTCTCTGCATTATAGAAAGCAGTATAATTATCTTCAAAAATATTATTTTTATCATTAGGTATATTTGTAAATATTTTCTTATAATCATTTAATGTAAGACCACTTACTTCATTTAATTCCATATTTATATTTACTTTTATTAAAATTCTTTGAATACGATTCTTTTCAACAATATTTGGTGTAGATGATGCAGATGTTAGATTTGAAGTTTTAATATATCCTTCAATACCATCAAAAGAAACTTTACACCATTCTTCACTTGGTAATTCTAATAATTTAACATCTAAGCTTTCTTGAACTTCAGCAACATCTTTAGAAGTATCATCAGGTGCTTCTTTTAAATTACCTTTATTTACAAAATACATTATATCACCAATGTGAACTTTATGTTTTGCCAAGAATTCAGAAGTACCAATATCAATTATTTTAGATACTGGTTCTACTAATCTTTCTTTAGCTAAAATAACTTCTTCAACAAAAGTACCATTTTCATATGTTTTAACAACTGTTACATTATCTTTACCAAGACTACCTTCTTGAAGTGTAACTTCTTCACCTTTTGGTAGTGTTGCGTTATTTTGATATGTAGTTTCAAAATCAACATCACGTTCTTCAGTAACTTGTTCTTTAACCCTATCCATCCCAGAATTTTCAGAGATAATAGTTTGCATATTTAAACGGTGACGATTTAACTCATATTCTGAAACAGCTTCAATATTTTCTTCCTTTGCGTAACTTTCAGTAAAAGCAGAAGTTTTTGGAAAGAAAATAGCCATACCAATAACTAAAGCAGAACAACCAATAATAATATGAGACAATTTTAAATCATAAGTTTTTTGAAATGTTTTAGTTTGGTCAGACTTTGAGTGAAAAGAAAACTTTGATTTACGTGATTCTTTTTGATAGGCTTGTCTTGCTTTTGGGTTACGTTGAAGTTCTTGCAATTCGTTAAAAACATCTATTAAATTACGTTCCTCTTTTTGGAAAGAATTATTATCCTTTGCCATAATATTTTCTCACTTTCTACTTTTAAAATAATACACATTTATTATACAATAACAAAATTCATCTGTCCATATATTTTTGTAAGAAATTTTTGGAACTCTTACTACTTGCAAAATTTAGAAAATAGTATATAATAGTAGTGTGAAAAAATAGATGAAAGGAGGGAGAAAATTAATTATGGTGTTAGACGATATAGAAAAAGAAATAGGATATACCTTTAAACAAAAAGAACTATTAAAAAAAGCATTAACACATACATCATATGCGTATGAGAAAAAGGTTGAAAGCAATGAAAAACTAGAATTTTTAGGAGATAGTATTTTAGAGTTTATATCAAGCAAATATCTATATAATAATTATCCTAAGCTAAAAGAAGGAGAAATGACTAAAGTTAGAGCTACAGTAGTATGTGAAAAGAGTCTTTATAAAATTGCAAAAAAGCATAATTTTAGTGATTTCTTATATCTTGGAAAATCAGAACAAATAACAGGAGGAAAAAATAGACCAGCAATATTAGCAGATAGTGTTGAAGCAGTAATTGCAGCAATCTACTTAGATGGTGGTTTAGAGCAAGCAGAAAAATTCATAATTACCAACTTGAAAGATGAAATAGAATTAGCAACAAAACATGTAGGAGACAAAGACTATAAAACAGTATTACAAGAAAAACTACAAGAACATGGAGATGTAAAAATAGTATATGAAATAACAAAAGAAGAAGGACCAGACCATAACAAAAGTTTTGAAGCACAAGTAAGTGTAGATGGAAAAGTCCTTGCAAAAGGAAAGGGGAAAAGTAAAAAAGAAGCACATATGCAAGCTGCAAAAAAGGCTTTAGAAGATTTAAATTAATTAAAAGTAGAAAGATTAGAAGGAAAAAGTAAGAAAAGAGGTAATAGCATGAAAAAGTTATATATTATCCCAATATTTGTACCACATTTAGGATGTCCAAATGATTGCATATTTTGTAACCAAAAATCAATTAGTGGTCAAAAGAAAAATATGACTAAAGAAGAAGCAAAAAATATAATAGAAGATTACCTTAAAAGCATAAAAAATGAAGATGTACAAATAGAAATAGCTTTTTTTGGAGGAAGTTTTACAGCAATAGAAAAAGAAAAACAAGAAGAATTATTAGAAGTTGCATATGAGTATATAAAAGCAGGAAAAGTAGAAAGCATAAGAATTTCAACAAGACCTGATTGTATAGATAAAGAAACTCTAAAGAGATTAAAGAATTACAAAGTCAAAACAATAGAATTAGGAGTACAATCAGCAAATGACTATATATTAAAAAGAGCAAATAGGGGACACACTTTTGAAGATGTAAAAAAAGCATCTAAATTAATAAAAAGATATGGATTTCAGCTAGGTCATCAAATGATGGTAGGATTACCTGAAAGTACAAAAATTGATGAAATTAATACAGCAAAAGCATTAATCAAATTAAGACCTAAAATGGTAAGAATCTATCCCGTTTTAGTTGTAAAAAATACAAAATTAGAGAAAGAATATGAAAACGGAGAATATCAACCATTACCATTAGCACAAGCAGTAGAAACTTGTAAAGAATTAGTATCAATGTTTGTAAAAAAGAAAATTGAAGTAATAAGAGTTGGATTACAAAATACAGATGAAATAACATCACCAGAAGAAAAAAATAGTGAGGTAGTTGCAGGTCCATATCATCCAGCATTTAGACAATTAGTAGAATCAGGTTTATGGTATGACGCAATAGTTGCTAAAATAAAGAAATTAAATGTAAAAGTAAAAGAAGTAGAAGTAACAGTAAATCCAGTTGATAGTAATAATGTAATTGGACATAAAAAAGAAAATGTTATTAAATTAAAAGATACATATGATGTTGATTTAGTATTAAAACAAGATGAAAACATTAAACCAGGAAAATCAAAAATTGAAATTACTAAGACATATCATGATTTCTTAGAGGAATAATGTCTCATTGGGGGCGTGTCGCGTTGGGGACGTTTCTCATGCGACATTGAGTGTTAAAAATTAGTATTATGCTATAATCTAAAAGAATGTCGCATGAGAAACGTCCCCAACGCGACATCTTTGTGAATAAAAAAGCCACTATTTACCAATAATAAGGTAAAGGTGGTTTTTATGCATATAGAAGAAAAATATAATATACCGAAAATAATAATAGAAATAGTTTTAACAATAATAGGAGCATTAATAATGGCATTAGGAGTTTCGCTATTTCTATTACCAAACCAATTATCTTCAGGTGGAGTAGCTGGTATTGCTACAATAACATATTATCTATTAAAAATTCCAATGGGAACAATGATACTTTTAATAAATGTTCCGCTATTTATGATGGCATTTTTTAAGGTGGGAAAAAGTTTTTTTGTAAAATCATTAATAGGAACGATTGCTTTATCATATTTCATTGACTTTTTTGACAAATTTGAACCTTTAACAAATGATAGGTTTTTAGCATGTATATATGGAGGAATTTTGTTAGGTCTAGGAACTGCAATAATATTAAAAGTAAATTCATCAACAGGTGGAAGTGATATAGTAAGTTTTATTGTAAAAGAATATAAACCAAATGTTAAAGTGGGAAATTTAATTATGATAATAGATATTATAATTGTGGCATTAAATGTTGTATTTTTCAGAGAGATAGAAATAGGCTTGTATTCAGCGATTTCAATATATTTAATGGGAAAAATAATTGATATATTATTTGAAGGAATAAATTTTACAAAGTTATTATTAATAATATCGGATAAAACCGAGGAGATAGCAGAAGAAGTTGGAGAAAAGGTACAAAGAGGAGCAACAGGAATATATGGAAAAGGGATGTATACAAATGAAGACAAGTTAATTTTAATGTGTGCAGCTTCAAGAGGAGATGTGAATCGAATAAAAGTGATTGCAAAAAAAATAGATCCTAAATCTTTTATAATAATAACGAATTCAAGAGAAGTAGTGGGATTGGGATTTAAAAAAGAGTAATGTCGCAATGGGGACGTTTCTTATGCGACATTTTTTTATTTGGAGATAGATTTGTTAAAAACTATGTTCAAAAGTGCGAATTTATTGTATAATGTATGTGAAAAAAGAATATAAAAGGAAGAATAAAAAATGAGAGAACAAGAATATAAAATAAGTAATATAGATTCATTTGAATTAAAAGATATATTTGAGTGTGGACAATGCTTTAGATGGAATGAACAGCAAGATGGAAGCTATACAGGTGTATTTGGAGATAATGTTTTAAACGTTGCCAAAACAGGAAATGAAGTTATCTTCAAAGGGATTTGTAAAGAAGATATAAAAGAAACAGTAGAAAAATATTTTGATTTAAACAGAGATTATCAAAAAATAAAGAGTAAGCTAGAAAAAATAGATGAAAATATGAAGAAAAGTATAGAATATGGACAGGGAATAAGGATATTAAATCAAGATTTATGGGAAACAATAATATCTTTTATAATTTCTGCAAATAACAATATTCCAAGAATCAAAGGAATTATAGAAAGATTATCAAAAAAATATGGAAAAGAGATAGAATGGAATGATACAAAATATTATACTTTTCCAACTGCTAAAGATTTAAAAGATGTTACAGTTCAAGAATATAGAGAGTTAGGACTAGGATTTAGAGATATAAGATTATATGAAACAACACAGATGATATTGGATAAAAAAGTGGATTTAGAAGAAATGAAGAACAATCCAAATACTATGGAAGTAAGAGAACAATTACTAAGTTTATCAGGAGTTGGACCAAAGGTTGCAGATTGTATTTTGCTATTTTCAGATTTGAAAAGATTTGAAGTTTTCCCAATTGATGTTTGGGTTAGAAGAGTTATGAATGATTTATATATCCATAACGAAGATGAAACAAAGGTAAATAAAAAACAAATTGAAAAAATAGCTCAAGAGAAATTTGGTGATTTGGCAGGGTTAGCACAACAATATTTATTTTATTGGAGGCGAGAAGCATAGAGAAGATGTGTCCAAAATGGGACAAAATGTCTCACTTAGAAACGTCCCCAATGAGACATGGAGGTGAAAAATTTGAGTTTAAGAATTATATATGGCAAACCAGGAACAGGAAAAAGTGAGTTTTGCTTTAAAGAGATAGCAAATTTAATAGATAAAGAGAAAAAAATATATATGATAACACCAGAGCAATTTTCATTTACTGCTGAAAAGAAGCTAATGGAAGCAGTAAATCGAGACGCAGTATTAAATGCAGAAGTTGTAACATTAAGTAGGTTAGCATATAGAGTTATAAATGAGATAGGTGGAGCAAATAAAACTCAAATTTCAAAATGTGGAAAAGCAATACTTATATATTCTATATTAAATAAGTACAAAAAAGATTTAAAATTTCTAGGAAAATCAGATGAAAATATTGAATTAAGTATGAATACAATAAAAGAATTAAAAAAACATGGAATTACAATTGAAAATTTAAAAGAAGAACAAGAAAAAACAGAAGACAATTATTTGCAAGCAAAATTATCAGATATGATATTAATCTATGAAAAATTTGAAGAGCAAATACAAGGAAAATACATAGAAGATACAGATTTATTAACAATACTTAGTCAAAATGTTGAACAAACAAATTTTATTAAAGATAGCATAATATATTTAGATGAATTTGCAGGATTTACTCGGACAAGAATATGAAGTTATAAAAAAATTAATTGAACAGGCAAAACAAGTAAACATCACAATGTGTATAGATAACTTAGAAATGAATACAAATCCTGATACAGATATATTTTATTCTAATAAACAAACTTTAAAAAAGATTATCAATTTAATAGATGAAAATGGATTTAAGTTAGAAGAACCAGTCTGTTTGAAAAAACAATATAGATTTAAAACAGAAGAATTACAACATTTAAGTGATAATATAGGGAATATAAAAATACAAAAATATCAAAAAGAAAACCAAAATATCAATATGTTTTTAGCCCAAAATCCATATAGTGAAATAGAGCAAGTAGCAAGACAAATCACAAGATTAGTAAGAGATGAAGGGTTAAGATATAAAGATATTGCAATAATAACCAAAAATATAGAAGAATATTCATCATTGGTAAGAAGTATATTTTTAAAATATAATATACCAGTATTTATTGATGAAAAAAGAGATTTAAATCAAAATATAATTACACAATACATATTATCAATTATTGAGATATTAAATAAAAATTTCACAACAGAAAGTGTATTTTTCTATTTAAAATCTGGATTTTTTGATATTGAAAAAGACGAAATATTTAAATTAGAAAATTATTGTACCAAATGGGGAATAAAACAAAATAAATGGAAAAAAGAATTCACATATGATAAACAAAATGTGGATAAAGTTCAAGAAATTGAAAGATTAGAGGAATTAAGAAAGCAAATAGTAGAACCACTGATAAAATTGAAACAACAAATTAACGAAGAAAAAACAGCACAAAATATATGTAGATGTTTATATGAATTTTTACAAGAGCAAAATATTGAAGAGAAAATTGAGCAAAAGGTAAAAGAGTTAAAAGAAAAAGAACTTATTGAATTAGCTGAAGAATATATCCAAAGTTATAAACTAATACTAGAAATTATGGATGAAATTGTGTTAACATTTGCAGATGACAAAATGACATTAGACCAATATAGCAAAATATTAAAAGTTGGTATGCAAAATAGTGGGCTTGGGAAAATACCAGGAACACAAGACCAAGTAACATTTGCAGACGTTGACCGTTCAAGGAGTCATAGAGTAAAAACAGTATTTTTAATTGGTGTAAATGATGGACAATTTCCAAGTGTGAACAAAGATGAAGGCTTTTTCAATGATGAAGATAGAGAATATCTAAAAAATGAAGGGCTAGAAATTGCAAAAGGAACTGTTGAAAATCTATATGAAGAAAACTTTAACATATATAAAGCATTTACAACAGCAGAAAATAGCATATATATATCATATTGTTCAACAGATAAAGAAGGAAAATCATTAAGACCTTCTACATACATAAATAAGTTAAAAAGAATATATCCAAATTTGAAAGAAGAAAGTGATGTAATAGAGAAAAAATATGAAATTGCAAATGCAAAAGTTACATATGAAGAGCTATTACAAAATATTGCAAGATTAAAAAACAAGGAAAAAATTGAAGATATATGGTATTTAATATATAAATACTATAAACACAAAATCAACTGGAAGGAAGTTTTAAATAAGGACTTACAGGCATTGTTTTATACAAATCAACCAGAAAAACTTCAGAAAGAAAATATTGAAAAATTATATGGAAATACATTAAATACAAGTGTATCAAGATTAGAAAAATATAGAAGTTGTCCATTTTCATATTATTTGCAATATGGCTTAAAACTAAAAGAAAAGGAAGAACTAAAAATACATACCTTTGATACAGGTTCATTTATGCATGAAACAATTGATGAATTTTTTGAGACAACTAGAAAAGAAAATATTAATCTAGCAGAATTAGAAGAAGATAAAATATTTGAATTAGTGTCAGAGATAATAGAAGAAAACTTAGAAGATTCTAAAAACTACATGTTTACAGCAACAGTAAAATATAAAGTATTAGTAAGAAGATTAAAAAGAATTGTATCAAAAGCCTTGAAATATATAATTCAAACAATAATACATAGTGATTTTAGTATAGAAGGAACAGAAGTTGAATTCGGCAAAAATGGAAAGTATAAACCTATAATTTTAGAGTTAGAAGATGGAAAAAGAGTTGAAATTACAGGAAAAATTGACAGAATTGATACAGCAGACGAAGAAGATGGGAAATATTTAAGAATTATAGATTATAAATCTTCAAGCAAGAATATAGATTTAAATGAAGTGTATGCAGGTTTGCAAATTCAGCTATTGACATATATGGATGCAATTTGCAAAGAAGAAGATATTATGCCTGCGGGAATATTTTATTTTTCATTATTAGAGCAAATGATTAAAGCTGATAAAAGGATATCTGAAGAAGAAATTGAAAATATGATACAAAAAAACTTTAAGATGAAAGGGCTTATAGTCGCAGATGTAAAAATAATAAAGATGAATGATAATACATTATCATCTGGAAGCTCAAAGCTAGTACCAGCAGCAATTACGCAGTCAGGTTCAGTAAATAAAAAGTGGACAAATGGTGTGAGTAAAGAAGAATTTAAAGTTTTACAAGATTATATAAATATAACTATAAAACAGATTGCAAAAGAGATATTTAATGGAAATATAGAAATAAAACCATATAATAAAAAGGGTAAAACTCCTTGTGAGTATTGTGAATATAAAGCAATTTGTGGTTTTAATCCGCAAAATAAGGATAATAATTATAACTATGTTCCACAAAATGTCTCAATGGGGACGTTTCTCAATGAGACATGTATAAAGGAGGAAAACAGTGGATTTATCAAATGAAAATGTAATTCATGTTAAAAAGAATGGAATTGAATATTTGCAGTTTAGGAGATTATTGGAATATAAAGATAAAATAAAACATGCATATACCTTAGGAATTAACAACGATTTTAGAACTTTGACTCCTGATAAAAAAGAGTTACCAAAAGAAAGATATGAGAAAAATATTAATACATATAAGAAATTTTTTGAAGAAGTAAATGATGATTATACAAAGATTATTAAGCCTGCACAAGACCATACAGACGAAATAAAAGTTGTAAAAAATAAGAGGTATAAGGATAGACCAGAATTTGAAACAAGCGATTATTCTAAAACAGATGGACTAATTACAAACAAGAAAGATATTATATTGGAGACTACAAATGCAGATTGTATATTACTGTTATTTTATGACCCAGTAAAGGAAGTAATAGCAAATACACATTCTGGTTGGAAAGGAACAATTCAAAGGATTTCAGTTAAAACAGTTGAAAAAATGAAAAATGAATTTGGTTGTAATCCAGAAGATATAATATGTTGTATTTGTCCAAGTATTAGGAAATGTCATTTTGAAGTAGATAGAGATGTTAAAGAAATGTTTGAAAATGAATATAAAGACTTAAAAAATGACCAATTATGTGATATAATACAGGAGAAAATTCCAAATGAGAAATGGAATATAGATACAGTTTTGATAAATAAAATAATTTTGCAAAAAGTTGGCTTAAAGGAAGAAAATATTGTAGATAGTGGAATATGTAGTGTGTGTCACTCAGATTTGATACATTCATTTAGAGTTGAGAAGCAGGGATATGGTTTATGTGCAGCTTTTATTATGATTGAAAAATAATCAAAGGAGAAAATTTTATGGCGAGTAAAGAAGAAAAACGAATGATGAGAAAAACTAATATGTGGATATTTCCAATATATAAGCAGTTAGGATGGGATTTTCTATTTTTCTATACAATAGACTTCCTATTTTTAACACAGGTTAAAGGAATTAGTGCATCAGATGTTGTGTTAAAAAGTACATTTTATGCGTTTTTTAGTATAATAGTACAAATTCCAGCAAATATAATTGTAGAATTTTTGGGAAGAAAAAACAGCATAATACTAGCAAATGTTCTAAATTGTGTTTATATGGTAGTTATAATGCTTAGTAGAAACCTGTTTGACTTAATAGTTGCAGAATTTTTTGGTGCAATTGCATTTTCTATAAAAAATGTTGCAGAGCCAAGTTTGCTAAATGAATCAATACCACCATCAAGATATAAAAGTCAAATATATTCTAAGATAAATGCAAAAGGAACATCAGGATATTATTTTATAAACTCAATTTCAAAAATAATTGCAGGATTTTTGTTCGCAATAAATGGATATATACCAGTTGTTTGTTCATTAGTTATTTTAATATTTGTTACTATCTTATCAATTGGATTTATTGAACCTGTTAGGAAAAAGAAAAAAAGTAGTAGCAAATTAATGTATATAGAACAGATAAAAGATGTAAGAGATGGGTTTGCCTTTATATTAAAATCTGAAAGGTTGAAAGCGTTAATTTTATGTGCATCATTAGTCGATGCTTTGATATGGCCATTATCAACATATCATGTGAGTTTGCAGGAAGATTTAAGATTATCTTCAGTAATTATTGGAATTATAGCGGCAATAGGAGCATTTATCAGTGCATATGCATCAAAAAAACAAAATCAATTTCATAATAAGTATAGAAATAAATCATTATATATTATTTCAATATTGGTTTCTGTAAGCACAATATTTGCAGGTATTTTTGGTATAAAGGCAGAAGGAAATATTGTATTATTATTGATAGTTATACTTGCATTTTTGTTATATAGTTTTTGCGTTGGAGTATTTAATACAATAATTGATAGATATTTGAGAAATTTTGCAAATCAATCAATAGATACTAAGATATTTGCAGCTAAGAATTTATTTAAGAGTATTTTTAGGATGATTATTAGTTTGTTTGCAGCTTTCTTGTTAACAAAGACAACAACTGCTTATTGTATGATTATCTTGGGCGTTATTTTTACAATTATTTATGTTTTAGTTGGAAAATATATGGAAACTAGAGTTGGTTTGAAACCAGAAGAATACTCTAGTATTGAGAAAAAATATGATGAGTTGGGTGGAAATTCTTAATAATTTTGTACAAAATAAAAATATAATAATAACTAGTAAGTTGTAAGGGAGATAGTAATTATGAAAAGATATTTAGAAGGACTAAAATTTGGTATGTTATTACAGTTCGCAGTTGGACCAATGTGTTTAATGGTTTTTAATACTGCACAGAATACAGGTTTTTTAGTAGCATTATCATTAGTAATTGCAATAGCTTTAGTAGATGCTTTTTATATATTGTTAGCAAGTTTAGGTGCTAGTAAATTATTAGGTAATAAAAAAGTTGAGAAAATAGTAAAAATAATAGGTTCGCTAGTTTTAATATTGTTTGGTTTAAATATTATTTTAAATGTGTTTGGTATAAATATTATACCAGGTTTAAATTTAAAACCAAATTCTTCAAGTGCATTTATACAAGGAATAATATTAACATTATCTAATCCAATAACAATAGTCTTTTGGGGAAGTGTATTAACAACTAAAATTATTGAAGAAAAGTTTGGGAAAAAAGAATTAGCTGTTTTTTCAGTAGGTTTAGTTTCTGCTACTTTAATATTCTTAACAATAGTTGCTGTATTAGGAATGATATTATCAAATTTCATACCAGATATAATATCTAAAATTTTAAATATTGTAGTAGGTTTAGTTATAATAGGATTTGGAATTAAGTTATTGTTAAAAAGAAACTAACAAATTACAATTTATCGGGAAAATAAAAATTTCATTATATTAATTTTAACCTGCAAAAAGTGGCAATTTTTCAAAAAAGAACCCCGCAAAAAGTGGCAAAAAATCTTTGAGTTTTTACAATGTGATATAATCTAAACAAGAGAAAGGAGAAAACAAAAATGCTAATTCCACAAAGACTAAAAAAAGGAGATGTAATTGGTGTAGTAGCACCATCAAATCCAATAATAGACGAAAATATTGAAGAATTAGAGCGAGCTAGAAAAATTGTAGAAGATGCAGGATTTAAAGTAAAATATTCAAAAAATCTTTTTTCTAATACTAATGGATATAGTAGCACGGCAAGAGAAAAGGCAGAAGATATAAACGAAATGTTTAGAGATAAAGATGTAAAAATGATATGGTGTGCAAAAGGTGGAGAAAATTCAAATTCAACTTTTGAATATTTAGATTATGATTTAATAAAGAACAATCCTAAAATAATTTGTGGATATAGTGATATAACTTCATTAACAAATATAATAACAGCTAAAACTGGGCTTGTAACTTTTAGTGGAACAAACTTTAAAACAATTGCAACAGATGAAACAAATTATAGTTATAATGAAGTAATGAAAAGATTTGTAGATGGAAGTTTAGAGCTAGGAGTAGAGGTAGAAAAATATGAAACTTTAAAAGAAGGAGTTGCAGAAGGTAAGTTAATAGGAGGAAATTTAAAGTTAACAAGAGGTCTAGTTTCAGGGAAATATTCAATTGATTTTACAGATAAAATATTATTTTTAGAAGAATTGGGAATTGATACAACGCCAGTAATTATGAGCAATTTTCTATATTACATGAAACAAAATGGAGTATTTGATAAAATAAAAGGATTGTGGATTGGAAATTATGAACATGAAAGTGGAATATCTTTAGAAAAAGTGATATTAGATGTTTTAGATAATGAATATAATTTTCCAATAATCAAGTCAAATAACTTTGGACATACAGAAACAAAAACTGTAATTCCAATTGGTACAAAGGCAAGAATAGATACAAAGAACACAAGAAAAATTAAATTGATTGAAAAATGCGTTAATTAAGACAAGTTATAAGAGATACATGAGAAATCTAAGAAGATACAATGGAAGAAAGTAGGAAAAGAGGAGAAAAAAGAAAAGGAGAAAATGGAAAATTGGAGATAGAAAAGTGGCGTCCCTTTTATGACCAAAAATGGTCAGTCCGAACCTGTCCCCAAAGTGACCAAAGTGAGCAAAATGTTTGAAACATGGGAAGAACTAGAAAATTCAATAATTAATTGTAATAAGTGTAAATTATATAAAGGAAGGCATAACATAGTTTTTGGAACTGGAAATAAAAATGCGGATTTAATGTTTATAGGAGAAGGTCCAGGAGCAGACGAGGATAGATTAGGAGAACCTTTTGTAGGTCGTGCAGGACAACTTATGAATTTGGCCTTTCAAATGGTCGGATTAAAGCGTGACGAAGTATATATTGCAAATATTGTTAAATGTAGACCACCTTCAAATAGAAATCCAGAACAAGATGAAGCCGATAGCTGTATGAATTATTTAAGAAACCAAGTTATTTTAGTTAAACCTAAAATAATTGTTTTATTGCGGAAGTGTGGCATTAAAAAATATATTAGGACATGAGTATGGCATAACACAATCTAGAGGAAAATGGGTTGAGAAAAAAGGAATTAAATATATGCCAACATGGCATCCGGCTGCACTTTTAAGAGATGAAACTAAGAAAATTGATTTTATAAAAGATTTAAAATTAGTTATTAATGAATATAAAAATTTGACCTAAAAGTCAGTAATTGACAACTAATAATAAAATTAGTATAAATAAAATGCAAACCATATAATAATTAATTGAGAGAGGAATGAAAAAAATGCTATTAATAAATGAAGCAAAGGAAAAAGCAAATTATTGTTTAAATTGTAAAGTAAAACCATGTTCATTAAAAGGATGTCCTTTAGGTAACAATATACCAGAATTTATAAAACAAGTAAAAGAAGAAAACTATTTTGAAGCATATAAAATATTGTCAGAAACAACAGTATTACAAGGAGTATGCGGAAGAATTTGCCCACACAAAAAACAATGCCAAGGTTCATGTGTTAGAGGAATAAAAGGAGAGCCAGTTGCAATTGGTGATTTAGAAGCATTTACATTTGATAAAGCAATAACGGAGCAAGGACATAGTTTATTAGAATGTTATAAAAATGAGATAACTGAAAATAAAGAAAAAAATGAAGAGTTATCTAGTAAAAAAGTTGCAGTAATAGGTGGAGGTCCAGCAGGTTTAACTTGTAGTGCATTTTTAGCCAAATCTGGAATTAAAGTAACAATATTCGAAAAATATAATTATTTAGGTGGATTATTAGTACATGGAATTCCTGAATTTAGACTTCCAAAGGAGATAGTAAAACAAACTGTAAATAATATCTTAGAATTAGGAATTGAAGTAAAATATAATCAAGAATTAGGAAAAAATCTAAAATTAGAAAATTTAGAAAAAGAATTTGATGCTATTTTCCTAAGTATTGGTGCAAATGTATCTTCTAAAATGGGAATTGAAGGAGAAGATTTAGAAGGTGTATATGGTGGTAATGAATTATTAGAATATAATTTACATCCAGACTACAAGGATAAGAAAGTTGCTGTTGTTGGTGGCGGAAATGTTGCAATGGACTGTGCAAGAACAATTAATAAAAAGGGAGCAAAAGAAGTAAAAGTAATATATAGAAGAGCAAGAGAACAAATGCCAGCTGAAGATAAAGAAGTAGAAGATGCAATTAATGAAGGTATTGAATTTTTATTCCAGAATAATGTGGTTAAAATTATTGGTGATAAAAAAGTAGAAAAAGTAGAATTAATTAAAACAGAGTTAGTACAAAAAGAAGGAGAAACTAGATTAGTACCAGTAAATATTGAAAATAGTAATTATATTGAAGATGTTGACTATGTTGTTATGGCTTTAGGTTCAAAACCAGAAGGATTTGTTTCTAATTTAGGTTTAGAGCTAAATAAATGGGGAAATATATCAATAAATGAAAATTACCAAACTTCAAATCCTAAAGTTTTTTCTGGTGGCGATTTAGCTGGAATAAAAGGAACAGTTGCTTGGGCAGCTCAATCAGGTAGAGAAGCGGCAAATAAAATAGTGCAATTTCTACAAGATTAATTAAAAATACAGTAAAAGTTTAGCAAACTTTTACTGTATTTTTAACATTAATTATTTGAAAATTGTGATTGTGGTAAATAAAACTTATATTCCACAGATGTTTCCTCATCTAAGGTTCTCTGAGTTCCGTTATAATTATTATATTCAGTTGTTATTGTCGTAGAGGTGACAATTTCAAGATAAGATGTTTCATCATCTTCAATTAATTTTATTCTTGAATCTGATGGTGGAGCAGAATCATACAAACCTTCATTGGTATTGTCATCTAAATACCAGTACGGAATTTCATCTGAAGAAGTTATTTCACCATAAAATCGACCAATATGGACAGAGACATCTTTAATAGGTACATTATTAAAAGATAAAAGTTCTCTTTCTTCTGTTTCTGTAAAAGTTTCTGTAACTACTTCTATATTTAAGTCATAAATATAAAATATAACTCCCCATCCTATTATTGAAAGGACAAATGCAATTCTCAAAATAACTCTTGATACTGTTTTATGAAAAAAGTCAAGTTTACAAGAAAAAATAAGAAATATTACAAGAGTTATAAAAATAATAAAAAAGAATGCTATAAGTCCAAAAGAACGAACACCATATTGTCTTATCAATATCAAATATACCATTCCAGTGGGGGTTAATGCATCAAGTGTAACCATACTTAATATTGAAAGTAGTTGTACTTTTGTGGTATTTTCTTTTTGTAGCTTAATTCTACCAAAATTATCTGTATACCGTTTAGAAATTTTAAATATCATAACTGTTAATATAAGCCCACAAATCCAAATAATCCAAAATATCATTTACAATACCTCCTTAAAATAATTATTTTATAATAAATGTCTATATATCAACCTGAAAAACAGGATTGCAAAATTTTATGTAACCAGTATATCATCTTTTTTAGAATTTTGCAACATTAATTATTTGAATTATTTTCTTGAGCTCCAATTCCTCCAAATAACAATTTTTTAATAGTAGCGATAAAACGTCTAAACATATTTTCTTTTTTAGAAATAACTTTAATAGCAGTTTCAACTTGCAATGTTTCACCATTTTCAAGAGCATTATATTTCTCTTCAAGTTGTTCCATTTTTGAAACATAGTAATCATTAAAAAACGTATAACCTTCGCTAGAGCCTAAATAATCTTTAAATGTATATAGTTTTCTCCTATAATTTTCAACTTCTTCAAGATTAGTAATTTTATTAAAGCTGTTATCAAAATAACTTGAAATAATTAAGTTTTGAGTTCTAAAGAAAATAAGAGAAATTTCACTTTTTAGTTCATCAATTTTCTTTAGCATACCATCAACTTTTTTATTTCTGTCATCTATATTTGAAATTTTATTATTTAATTTAATAATATCTTCTTCATGATATAAAATTTCATCAATTGCATTTTGAATAGCCATAAAAGCTTTAGGTGAAGTAGCATCTGCAAAAGCCTGCTTAAAGTTATCATTACTATTTAATGTACTTTCAAATAAAACATCTTCACCAACTAAATAAGCTAGTTGATTTACTAAACAACATTCTAAAGGATAGTATGAAGGACTAATTGTTTCAAAACTAATTCCAAAATATTTAACATATTCTTTTGGAATGCCATTTACTTTGGATGCCATTAATTGAACAGCTGCTTCATTTAGTCCTAATCCATATATTTTAAATTCAGTATAATCACAAAGCCCCATTCTAATTAAATAGTTTTTTTTATCTTTTACTTCTTGTAAATAGTGTATACACTCATGAATTGCAAATTCTTCTAGGTCATCATCTGGAATATGTTCATTAAAATATATAGATGTATTTTTATAGAAATAATTTGCTTCTGCCATTCCTTCAGGCATTTTAGCTCTATACATATCTAAACGTGATAAACGTATGAAAAGTTCATTTTGGTTTAAGTTATATTCAGGAAAAGTTTCGCATAATTTCATTGCGATATTATTTGCAATAGAATTGATTTGCAGCGTATCTAGTTTTTTTGTTACTTCTATTCCATCTTTTCTTAAATCTGTTTCTATACTCATATCGACAAAACTCCTTAATATATTCTCCATTAAATTATACAACAAAAGTCGAAGAAAGAGAATGTCAAAAGTATTAAGTATTAGTTACATTTTTGTTACAAGTTATTTCACAACTATATTGTAAATTTTATTTTTTACATAGATTTCTTTTACAATAGTTTTTCCATCTAATTTAGAATCAATTGCTTCATGAACTTTTTGCTTGATTACACTTGCATCTTCATCTAATGGAATTTGAATAGTAGCTTTCAATTTACCATTAAACTGAATTGGTAAAGTAATTTCATCGTCAATAGTTTTAGCTTCATCATAAGTTGGCCATTTTTCATAGCTAATGGTATTGTCATGACCTAAGATGTTCCACAATTCTTCAGTAATATGTGGTGCAATTGGATTTAGTAATTTTAAAAATCCTTCAGCATATTCTAATGGAAAAATTTCTTCCTTATTAACATTGTTTATGAAAATCATCATTTGAGAAATAGCTGTGTTAAAATTCATTGTTTCATAATCATTTGTAACTTTTTTTACTGTAAAATGATAATCTTTTTCTAGATTTTTGTTTGAAGTATTTTGAATTTTTCCAGATTCTACATATAATCTCCAAACACGGTCTAAGAATTTCTTTGTACCTTCAATACCGTTGACATCCCAAGGTTTAACGGCATCTATTGGTCCCATAAACATTTCATATAATCTTAAACTATCTGCACCATATTGTTTAACCATATCATCAGGATTGATAACATTTCCTTTTGATTTACTCATCTTTTCACCATTAGTACCTAAAATCATACCTTGATGGCGAAGTTTTGCAAATGGTTCTTTTACTGGAACAAGTCCTTTATTATATAAATAATTATTCCAAAATCTTGAATATAGTAAATGCCCAACGGCATGTTCAGGACCGCCTACATATAAATCAACAGGCATCCAGTATTCAAGTAATTTTTTATTTGCGAATTCGTCATTGTTTTTAGGGTCAATATATCTTAAGAAATACCAACTTGAACCAGCAGAACCAGGCATTGTACTTGTTTCTCTTTTAGCAGGTTTCCCTTCAAATGTAGTATTTACCCAATCTGTTGCTTTATCTAGTGGTGATGCACCTGTTTTTGAAGGAGCATAATCTTCAAGTTCTGGTAAAACTAGAGGTAAATCATCATCTGCTAATGCTCTCATTTCATCATCTAAATATACAATTGGAATTGGTTCTCCCCAATAGCGTTGTCTTGCAAATATCCATTCACGTAGTTTATAATTAATCTTTTTCTTTCCAATCTTATGAGATTCAAGATATTCAATCATTTTTTTGATAGATGTTTCTTTATCTAATCCATCAAGAAAATCAGAATTGATATGTAATCCATCTCCAGTAAATGCTTCTTTTGAAATATCTCCACCTTCTAATACAGGGATTATTTCTATACCAAATTTACTTGCAAATTCATAATCTCTTTGGTCGTGAGCAGGAACGGCCATAATTGCACCTGTACCATATGTAGAAAGTACATAATCAGAAATCCAGATAGGAATTTTTCTACCATTTACAGGATTAATAGCATAACTTCCAGTAAATACACCCGTTTTTTCTTTATTTAATTCAGTTCTTTCTAAGTCTGATTTACTAGCAGCTTCTTGTTTATATTTTTCTACTGCTTCTTTTTGCTCATTAGTTGTTATTTTATCTACTAAATCAAGTTCAGGAGCAATAACGCAATATGTGGCACCAAATAAAGTATCCGGTCTTGTGGTAAATACAGTAAATTCTGTGTTATCAAAATCGGCAATCTTGAATATAACTTCTGCACCTTCAGATTTTCCAATCCAATTTCTTTGAATTTCTTTAGTTGATTCAGGCCAATCAATATCATCTAATCCGTCTAACAATATTTCAGCATATTGAGGAATATCTAAAACCCATTGCTTCATATTTTTACGAACAACAGGGAAGTCTCCTCTTTCACTTCTACCATTAATAACTTCATCATTTGAAAGTACACAACCTAAACCTTCACACCAATTTACAGGCATCTCAACAAGTTTTGCTAAACCGTCATTATATAATTGTTTAAAAATCCATTGAGTCCATTTATAAAAATCTGGGTCACATGTAGAAATTTCTTTATCCCAATCAAAAGAAAATCCTAACATTTTTAATTGTCTTTTAAAAGTTGCAATATTAGCCTTTGTAAATTCTGCCGGATGATTTCCTGTTTTTATTGCATATTGTTCTGCAGGTAAACCGAAAGCATCCCATCCCATTGGATGTAAAACATTATATCCTTGCATTCTTCTTATTCTAGACATTATATCTGTTGCAGTATATCCTTCTGGGTGACCAACATGTAGTCCTTGTCCTGATGGGTATGGAAACATGTCTAATGCGTAAAATTTAGGTTTAGAAAAATCCCATACATCTGTATAAAAAGTTTTATGCTCGTCCCAATAGTTTTGCCATTTTTTTTCGATTTCTGTAAAATTGTAGCCCATATTAAAGCCCCTTTCATATTTTTTATTTTCAAATTTTTATTATATGAATTGTATTATATAACAAAAATGTTGGAGTTTCAAGATGAATAGGTTAAAATACGGAGTTTTATTTAAAATAATAGTATAAATAATTGTAGTGAAATAAAATTGTAATAAAAATTTAAAAAAATTAAAAAGAAAGCAAAAAGATAGTATCCGTAAGTTATAATATCATATATTCATAATGCTAGAAAAAAAGCATATTTACAAAGTGTGAGAAACTTTATATAGTATAAGTAAGAAAAAAATATTTTATAGGAAAGTAGTATAAAGGGAGGAAAGCTATACATGAAAAAAGGGATAGGAAAAACTATATCAATAATTGTAATATTAACAATGATATTTCAATTAATATTACCAATGATATCAGAGTTAAATATAAAAGTGTTGGCAGCGGATGAAATAACAGCGGATTTAGAAATTTCAACCAAGGAAGAATTAATTGCATTTGCTAATGATGTTAATAATGGAAATACCTATGAAGAAAAGACAGTTGTATTAACTGCTGATATTGATTTAGAAGGTAATGAAAATAATCAATGGACACCAATTGGAAATGATTCTTATGCTTTTGAAGGTACATTTGATGGAAGAAACCATATAATAAGTAATTTATATATAAGTGATAGCAATAATTTGGGTAAAGGTTTCTTTTCAGATAACAATGGAACTATAAAAAATTTAAATATATCTTCTGGAACAGTTATTGGAAATGAAGCTAACGATTGGGGTGTAGGAGGATTAGTAGGAACAAATAGAGGAATTATAGAAAATGTAGAGACTATGCTTGATATACATGGGACTGAGACAAATATTGGTGGTATTGTAGGAAGTAATAGTGGAGAAATGAGAGATAGTGTTAGTAACGGTTCAGTTAGTTTAAACGCTTATATATCGTATAATTATGTAGGAGGAATAGTAGGTAAAAATTCTGGAACTATTTTTAAGTGTAATAATAATTCTGATGTAATAATAGATACAGACGAGTTAACTTTTGTGGGAGGAATAGTAGGATTAAATAACGGAATTGTAAAAGAGAGTATAAATGAAGCTAGGATAGAAAATAGAGAGTATGTTGGAGGAATCGTAGGATGTAATAAAACTACACAATATGATAATATAGTTATAGATTGTATTAATAATGGAAACGTAAGAGGTAAACGTTTTATAGGAGGAATATGTGGAGATAATACTAGTGGAATAAAAGATTGTTTAAATTATGGAAAAATAGAATCTACAATAAATAGAGGCAATTCTGATGTAGGAGGAATAAGTGGGCAAAGCACAATTGTATCAGAAAATTCTATGGCAATCATAGTAAATTGTCATAATTATGGAAATGTAGAAGGTGCTGATGGAGTTGCAGGAATAGTTGCAACAACAGGAGGAAAAAAAGAAAAAGTTTTTGTAAAAAGATGTAATAATTATGGAGAAATTATTAGTCATCATAAAAATGAAGATCCCGAAAATTATGAATATACTGCTTCAGAAATTGCAGGGATTGTCCAAAGTAATGGGGGAAATCTTATAGATTGTATCAATTTTGGAAATATTAAGGGAGTTGTTTCGGCAGGAGGAATTATAAGTAGCAACCAATGTGGTACTGTAAATAGATGTGCTAATTATGGTAGTGTAACTACTTCTATTGGAAAATCAAATGGTGTTAGTAGGACAGGAGCATATAATCTTGTTTCAGCTGGTATAGCGGTATTAAATTATTCAGGTGAGATATATAATTGTTATTCAAAAGGAGAAATTTCAAGTGAGGTACGTGATGGATTAAATATTTCACCAAAAGTAATGGGATTAATATATCAAAATGATGGAAGTATTACAAATTGTTATACTATTAGTCAACTTAATACTGCTAAAACTGTAAATATTATAAATACTAACACTGGAACGATAAGCAATTGTTATTATTTAAAATCAACATATACAGGGAATGTTCTAAATAATATAATATCAAAAGACAGTAATTTTATGAAAACAGAAGATTTTGTCAATTTATTAAATAATAGTGATGATGTATTTGTTTTGGATTCTGAAAATAAAAATGATGGATATCCAGTTTTTAATGATGAAAAAGATGAAATAGTAATATCATTAAAAGATAAGAACTTTTATAATAGTTTGCTTGATAAAATAGGAATATTTATTTATGAAAATAATGATGATAGTTTGGAAATTAATATATTAGAAGAAGATATAGAATATATAACAGAATTAGATTTATCAGATAAAGAAATAAATAATATTACAGGATTGGAAAACTTGACTAGTTTAACAACATTAAATTTAAAAAGGAATAATATAACTGATATTGAGTGTTTGAAGGATTTAGAAAAATTGGAGATTTTAAATTTAAGTTGGAATAATATAAGAGATATTAGTAGTTTGAATAATTTAAAAAAATTAACAAATTTAGATTTGAGTTTTAACAAGATAATAGATATTACTCCATTAAATGGATTAATAGAACTAGAAAGATTAGATTTAAAATATAATAATTTAAAAGAGATTCCTATACTAGATTGTGAAAATTTAAAGTATTTAAATTTACAAACAAATAATTTGACGGATATTACTAACCTTTCAAGTTTGAAAAATTTAGAAGAAGTATATTTTGACAAATTAATACAAGGAAGTTTGGAAAGAGAAGGAAATAAAATAGATAATATAGAAGTAGTAAAAGAATTAAAGAATTTGAAGAAATTTGGTGCGTGGAATAATTGTATTTCAGATGTAAGTGTGCTAGAAGAAATATCAGATATAAGTGGATATAATGTAAGTAATCAAGCACTGATTTCAAATGGAGAGATAGGAGAAGAAATTAGTTTGCCAAAAATATTTTTGCAAGCCCAAAATAAAGAAAGTAAGGCATATTCTGAAGAAGGTTTGCAGGTATATAATTGTAAATTGAACGAAGATGGAACTAAAATAATATTAACTTTACATCATTCTAGTACAGCTAAAAAAGCAATGGTTACAATTAATGAAGGGATTTTAAAAGGTTCAACATTTACAATAGAGGTAAATGAAAAAGATGAAGTATCACCAATTTTAACAGTTAATTATAGTACAAAAAATCCAACAAGAAAGAATGTAAAAGTAACAATAACATCAAATGAAGAAATACAAGGAGTAGAAGGTTGGACATTATCAAGTGATAAAAAGACATTGACAAAAGAATATAGTGCAAATACAAAAGAGACTATAACTATAAAAGATTTAGTTGGAAATGAAACGCAAGTGATAATTGAGATTAATAATATTGAAGAAGAACCGGAGATAGTAATAGGAGATATCAATCAAGATGGAAAAAAAGATGTAACGGACTTCTTAATGTTAAAAAGACATCTAGTAGCAGGAAATAAAGTGAATTGGATATTAACAGGAAATTATTTCCTAGCATCAGATATGAATGAAGACGGAAATGTAGATATAACAGATATGTTGATGTTAAAAAGAATAATTGTAGAGAACATGTAATAATAATATGAAAATTGAAAATAAATGATATGTTTTCAAAAGAAAACAGACTACGGACGTACGAGGTACGTCTATTTTTTTGCTGATAATAATGTTAAGAGATTAAAAAAAAATAATAATTAAACAAAAATGTAATAAAAACTTAATAATTAAAAAGAAAAAGTAAAAGAATAGTAGCCGTAAGTAGAATTAATATACATTCACGCTACCAAGCAAAAGCTATATTTACAAAGTATAAAAAAATTTATATATTATAAGTAAAGTAAAATAGATTTAAGAGAAAGAAAGTGTAACAAAGAAAGGGGAACTACACATGAAAAAGGGAATAGGAAAAACTATATCAATAATTGCAATATTAACAATGATATTTCAATTAGGAATGCCAATAACACCTCTATTTCAAAAAGAGTCATTTGCGGCAGATACACCAACAGAAAGCACAGATACAACAGAAGTGATATCAAAAAATAATGAAATAAAAGGAGAAGAAACATGGGATATATCTGCAAATGGAGATGGAAGTGTGATTGCCAAATGGACTTTAGAAGATAAGAAATTAACAGTATCTGGAACAGGCGAAATGAAAGATTGGAAATATGATGTAGAAGAAGATTGGCATAATACACAATATACTAATATTATAGAAAGTGTAAGTATAGAAGAAGGTATAACCAATATAGGAAGTTATGCATTTTCAAATTGTAGTAGTATAGAGAGTATAAATATTCCAGTTGGAGTAATAAATATAAAAAATAGTGCGTTTTCAAAATGTAGTAGTTTAGATAAAATAAAAATTCCGGAAGGAGTAACAAGAGTAGGAGAGAATGCATTTTCAGGATGTAATAATTTAACGAGTATAGAAATTCCAGAAAGTTTAACAAGTATATCATACTATGCATTTTCAGGATGTAGTAATTTAACAAGTATAGATATTCCGATTAATGTGATAAGTATAGGTTACGGAGCTTTTGCCGGTTGTACTAATCTAGAGAAAATAAATGTCAATGAAAATAATAATCAATTTATTGATGAAAATGGAGTATTATTTAATAAAGAAAAAGATGAACTTATTTGTTTTCCGGGAGGAAAGAAAGATTTAAGAGAATATGAAATACCAGATACTGTAACAACTATTTATTATTATGCTTTTTATGGTAATACAAGCCTAGAAAGTATTATTATACCTAACAGTGTTGAAAACATAGAATCTTATTCATTTTATGGATGTACTAATTTAGAAAACATAACTATTCCAGACAAGGTGACAACTATAAGAGATTATACTTTTTATAATTGTAATAATTTGCAAAACATATACTTTGCAGGAGGTATAAAAAGAATACAAAGTTATGCATTTGCAAATTGTAACACTTTGGAAAGTATAAGATTACCAGACAGTATGGAAAGTATAGGCGAAAATGCATTTCGAAGATGTACTATTCTAAAAAATATAGAAATACCTCAAAATGTATCAAGTATAGGTGAGCTAGCCTTTTATGGTTGTAGTAGTTTAGAAAGTATAAATATACCAGAAAATGTAACAGATATAAAATATTCTACTTTTTATAATTGTAGTAATTTAAGAAGTGTAAATATTTCAGAAGGAGTAATAAGTATAGAGAATCAAGCTTTCTCAAACTGTGCTAGTTTAGTAAATATAAATATTCCTACTAGTGTAACGAGTATAGGGGAAAGTGCATTTTCTGGATGTAATCAATTAATATTATATGTTGAAGCAGATAGTATAGGGCATAAATATGCAGAAGAACATAAAGTACCATATATTTTAAATGGAATAGCGTATGAAACTTCTACAGAATATCAAATTGAAGAAGAAAAATCTTGGGACATATCAGTAAATCAAGATGAAAGTGTAATTGCTAAATGGACTTTAGAAGATAAAACATTGACAATAACAGGAGAAGGAGAAATAAAAAACTGGGAATATAATGAACAAAGTGACTGGCACAATAATCAATATACTACTTTTATAGAAAATGTAGTTGTAGACAATAAAATAACAACTATAGGTAATTGTATGTTTTATAATTGTACTAATTTGAAAAATATAAATATTCCAGAAAGTATAACAAGTATAGGTTTTAGAGCATTTGCCTACTGTACTAGTTTAAAAAGTATAAATATTCCAAATAGTGTAACTGTTATTGATAGTGAAGCATTTTCTAACTGTATTAATTTAGAAAATGTAGTTTTATCTAATAATATAAAGACCATAGAATCATATACTTTTAATTATTGTATAAATTTGAATAATATAGTAATTCCAGATACAGTGACTGTTATAGGAAATAATGCATTTGCAAGATGTAGTAATTTAACAAATATAGAAATTCCACGAGGAGTAACAAGCATAGGTGATGATGTATTTTATGGATGTAGCAATCTACAAAGTATTAATGTGAATTCATATAATAATAATTACATAAGTGAAAATGGAATCTTATTTAATAAAGAAAAAACAGAGTTAATAAAATTTCCAGAAGGAAAGGAAGATATAAGTGAATATAGTATTCCAGAAGGAGTTATTTCTATAAAAGAAAGAGCATTTTATCAATGTACTAATTTGGTAAAAGTAATTATACCAGATAGTGTAACTACATTAGAATATGCAACTTTTGATGAATGTAGTAATTTGGAAAGTATAATAATACCAGAAGGAGTAACTACTATAGAGACGATGGCTTTTTCAAGATGTATCAGTTTAAAAAACATAATACTTCCCCTTAGTGTAACAAAGATAGGAAGTCAAGCGTTTTATGATTGTAGTGATTTAAAAAGCATAGTTATTCCAGAAAACGTAGGAACTATAGAAAGTGAGGCTTTTGAACATTGCGATAATTTAATTATATATACAAAGTCAGATACAGAAGGGCATAAATACGCAGAAGAAAATGGACAAAGATATATAATTGATAATGAAGGACCAGAGATAACATTTGAACCTAATGGAAGTGAAAATCCACAAAAGGGATATAGTGTAAAAGTAGGTGTAGCAGATAACCAAGAAGAGGTTGGTGTAAAAGATATAAGTTTAAAATACCAATGGACACAAAGTGAGACAGAGCCTACAAAAGAAAGTTTTACAGAAAGTTTTGAAAATGGACAAACAATCACAAAAAGTACAGGAGATGGAAAATGGTATTTGTGGATATATGCAGAAGATAATTTAGAAAATGAAACAATAACAAAAAGTGAAGCATTTAACTTTGACAATACAGCACCAATAATAAATATAGAGTATAGTACAAAAGAAATAACAGAAGATCCTGTAATAGTAACAATAACATCAAATGAAGAAATACAAGAAGTAGAAGGATGGATACTATCAGAAAATAAAAAAATACTAACAAAAAAATATAGTGAAAACACAAATGAAACAATAACAATAAAAGATTTAGCAGGAAATGAGATACAGGCAATTGTAGAAATAATAAACATAGAAAAAATAGAAATTGGAGATGTAAACCAAGATGGAAGGATAGATGTAACAGATTTACTAATGTTAAAGAGACATTTAGTTGCAGGAAGTAGAACAGAATGGATACTAACAGGACGAGCTTTATTATTAGCAGATATGAATGAAGATGGAAATGTAGATGTAACAGACATGTTGATGCTAAAAAGAATTATAGTAGAAGATATGTAAAGAAAATTGTAACATAACTGTAATAAAATCTGCAAATTCAATTAACTGTAAGGAGATTAATATTTTTAAGTATTGGTATAATAAAATAATAAGAAAAACACTTGAAAATAATTAAAAAATATGTCAAAATATAATTGTAAGATTTTAATGATGGGGGAATACAAATGAAACGAACAAAATTATTAGCGATATTAAGTATTTTATGCATGATATTAACTTTATTTTCAACAAATTCATTTGCAGAAGGAGAAAGCTTTGAGTTACAATTAGAAGCTTCAACTATAACATTAAATCCAGGAGACACATTTTCAGTAGATATTATAATTGATAATATTAATGTAACTAGTGGAGATCAAGGAATAGGTGCATATCAAACAAAAATTATTTATGATCAAAATGTATTAGAATTTGTTAATGTAACAGCGGCTTCAGGTTGGGAAGTGTTTGAAAATGAGGGGAATATGGTAGCTAATACTAGTACAGGAGAAGTTGTACAAGAAAGGACTAATACAGCTACAATCAATTTTAAAGTGAAAGATGATGCTGAAATCGGGAATACTACAATTTCTTTAGATAGTATACAAGGTTCATCAGGGTATACAACTATAGATGGAACAGGAATATTATCTACAATTAACATAGAAGAAGAAAATAATAATGATAATAACACAACAGGAGGAAATAATACATCAGGAAATAATAATACAACAGGAGGAAATAATACATCAGGAAATAATAATACAGCAGGAGGAAGTAATACAGTTGAAAATAACAGTACAACAGGTGGAAATGGTTCTAGTGATAATACATCAATAAGAAATAATACAAGAGTTAATGGTTCAAATGTAGATCAAAGTACAACAGCAAATAAAACATTACCATATGCAGGATTTACAAGTATAATTGCAATAGCGGTCGTTATTTCTATTATATCTGCGATAATATTTTATATTAAATATAGGCGAGCAGTATAGAAAACAAGTTTAGACTAAAGAAAGTAGCAAAAATGTATTGCTATTTTCTTTTTTTTGAGATAAAATGAAAACACTAAAGAAAAAAAGAAAAGTAGGGAATAGCAATGAAAAATTACTATGAAATATTAGAGGTTAATAAAAAAGCCTCGAAAGAAGTAATAGAAAAAGCATATAAAGTATTGGTAAAAAAATATCATCCAGACTTATATTCAGATCAAAAAAAGAATTATGCCGAAGAAAAAATAAAAGAAATAAATGAGGCATATAGTGTTTTAACAGATGAATTTATGAAAGAGCAATATGATGCTGAATTAGAAAAACAAGAACAGGCAGAATTATATAAAAAATATAATCAAAAGCAAAATAATGATACTATTTTAAATGGGAATATAAAACGAAATATGAATAATGCTACAAGTAATATGAAAGAAAACAAAATTCATGAATCACAACGAAACAGTAAAAAAGAAGTGTATGAATTTAATGAACGAATGAAAAAACATAAAGTGGGTTCATTTCCTGGAATAATTGAATTATGTAAGGAACTATATAAAAATAAACCTAAAAGAGAAGAAATGAAAGAAATAACTAAAAAGGATATTATAGCATTAATATTAACAATAATAGTTGTAATATTAATAGGAATAGCTTTATGGTATATACCATTTACAAATGGTTGGATGAGAGAATTGTTATTTGAAAATCCACTTTTCAATGCGATAGCATCATTATTTACTTCTTAACTATTGACAATAATGGGCCTTTAGGATATAATAAATAACGTTAAATAGGGTTATCCCACATACACTTTTCGTATGGACCGGAAGGAGGGGAATAAAAAATGTCAGAAATAAAAGTTAATAATGGAAATATAGAAGACGCACTAAGAAGATTTAAAAGACAATGCGCAAGAAATGGAGTACTTCAGGAAGTACGTAAAAGAGAACACTATGAAAAACCTAGTGTAAAGAGAAAGAAAAAATCAGAAGCAGCAAGAAAAAGAAAATTTTAGTATGAAAATAAAAAGGATTGGATTGGAAGTTAAAGATGTACATATAATGCGAAAACTTCCAATTTTTTTGTTATAATTGTTAGAATAGTAAATAAAATTTATAAAATTAAAAAATAAGTGTATAATAAATAATATTAAAGTAAAAATTGAAAGTCAATAAAAAGGAGGAAAATTTATGCAATATCAAGAAAAAGAAATAAAAAAAGGAATAGAATTTCATGAACTTAATACAAATAAATTTAAAACAAACCTAGTGGCAGTATTTTTAACAACAGAACTAACAAGAGAAAATGTAACTAGAAATGCATTAATATCAACAATTTTAAGAAGAGGTTCTAAAAATATGCCTTCACAAGAAGAAATAAGTAAGCAAATGGAAGAAATGTATGGAGCAAGTTTTGACTGTGGATTAGATAAAATTGGAGATAATCAAGTTTTAAAATTCTATATGGAGACAATAAATGATGATTTTATTCCACAACAAAAGGAAAAAATGTTGAAAACTACACTTGAAAAGATACTTGAAATAGTATTTAATCCATATATCGAAAATGGAGAATTCAAAAAAGAATATGTAGAGCAAGAAAAAAATACTATTAAGCAAAGAATAGAAGGAAAAATAGATAATAAAGCAAGATATGCTTTAAATAGATGTATTGAAGAAATGTATAAAGATGAGCCATATGGATTATATAAGTTTGGATATGTCGAAGATTTATATGCAATTAATGGAAAAAATCTATATGAATATTATCAAGAGCTAATTAAAAATTGTAAAATTGATATTCTTGTCTCTGGAATATTGCCAGATGATATTGAAGAAATTATCGAAGAAAACGAAAATATCAAAAATTTACAAGAAAGAGAACCAAAATACGTAATGCCAAAATTGATAACTAAAAGTACAGAAAAAGAAAATGTTGTTACAGAATCAATGGAAGTAACACAAGGTAAATTGGTTTTAGGATTGGATATTAAATTAGAAGATGAAGAACAAAAATATGATGCTTTGTTATATAATAGTATTTTAGGTGGAACAGCAAATTCTAAAATGTTCCAAAATGTAAGAGAAAAAGCACATCTGGCATATGTTGCAAGTTCTAGTTATATAAGACAAAAAAGCAATATATTTATAAATTGTGGAATAGAAATAAGCAACTATGAAAAAGCATTAGAAATTGTAAGAAAACAAATTGATGATATGAAAAAAGGAGACTTTACTGAAGAAGATATAGAAAATGCTAAAAAAGGGATAATATCAACAATAGATTTAATTGATGATGAACAAGACACATGTATCACATATTATTTTGGACAAGAATTATCAAATAATAAGATAAGTCCAGAAGAATATAAAGAAATTGTACAAAAAGTTCAAAAAGATGATATTGTTAAAATAGCAAATTCAGTAAGTATAAATACAATTTACTTTTTAAAAGACTAAAATGGGAGGGAAAAATATGCAACTTATAGAAAATTTAAAGGTTAAAGAAAAAGTATATAAAGAAAAATTAGAAAATGGATTAACAGTTATAATAATACCAAAACCAGGTACGAAAAAGAAATATATGATATGGGGAACACATTATGGTTCATTAGAAAATGAATTTGTAGTTCCTGGAGAAGAAAAATCAACAGTTGTGCCAAATGGAGTAGCACACTTTTTAGAGCATAAGATGTTTGAACAAGAAAATGGTACAAATAGCTTGGATGTATTAACAGCTTTGGGAGTAGATGCTAATGCATATACAACAAATGACCATACAGCATATTTATTTGAATGTACAGATAATTTTTATGAAGCAATGGATGAATTGATGGATTATGTTCAACATCCATATTTTACAGATGAAAATGTGGAAAAAGAGAAAGGTATAATAGGACAAGAGATTGGGATGTATGATGATTCTCCTGATTGGAAAGTTTATTTAAATGCGATGAATGCAATGTATCATGAATGTCCCGTGAAAATAGACATAGTTGGAACAATAGAAACAATTAGCAAAATAGATAAAGATATTTTATATAAATGTTATAATACATTTTATAATCCATCAAACATGGTAATGGTTATCTGTGGAGATTTTAAACCAGAAGAAATGCTTGAAGAAGTTAAAAAAAGATTAATTGATAAAAAAGCGAATGGAGAAATAAAAAGAATATATCCAGAAGAACCAGAAACAATAGTACAAGAAAAAATTGAGCAAAAACTAGAAGTAAGTCAGCCACTTTATACAATAGGAATAAAGGATACAATTCAAGATAATTGTAATCAAAATAAATCAGATCTAGTTAAAAAACATATAGCTGTTGAAATACTACTAAATTTAATAATGGGAAGAAGTTCAAGTTTATTTCAAAAATTATATAAGGATGGAATTATTTATGCTCAACCAGGACTAAGTTATGAATTTACAAATATTTATGCACATGTCTTAATTGATGGGCAATCAAGTGATCCTGATAAGGTTTATGAGGAATTTAAAAAAGAGGTTAAAAATTTAAAGGAAAATGGAATAAATGAACAGGATTTTGAAAGAATTAGAAAGATGATTTATGGCGGATATGTTAAGGAATATAATGATGTGACTGATATTTCTAGAATGTTTTTAGCAGATTTCTTTAAAGGTATTAATAGTTTTGATTATTTGGATGAAATTGATAGTGTTTCAAAGGAGTATGCTGAGCAAGTTTTAAAACAAGTTTTTAGAGAGGATAGAATGGTTTTGTCAATTGTTGAAAAATAGCTAAGAAAAAAATGTTGAAAAAACGGTAGTAAATTCTAAATAGGATTTTTACCGTTTTTATGTGTTGTAAAATGTCGAAAAATACAAAAACTCGTCGTACGAAAGTTGGCAAAAACCATTGAAAATACTTGACTTGAGAAAAATAATGTGGTAATTTATAAATATACGGAAGATAAATTAAAGAAAAGGAGAGATGATGTATGTTAGATGATGAAATTTGTAAATTAAGGGATAAATTGAATAAAAGCATAGAAGATGGAGAGGATTATAGCGTAATTTATCAATTGAGTATAGAATTGGACGAGCTTATAGCTAAGTATTATGCTAAAAATAATAAAAAAAACTGTTGTGGGCGGTGACATAGAAAAAGTAAATTGAAGACTCTTGAACTAGAAAGTTTGAGAGTTTTTTGGTGTGTACCTACTATCTATTTTGTGGGATGTTACCCACTTGCTTTTTTCCAAAAATTATTATATAATCTTTAGCCGAGAAAATATAAAATAATAGGTGAGAGATTATGATAGTAAGCCAACAAATATTAGACAGTTTGTGTCAAGATGCTGGAGAAAAAAGAACACAAAAAGCAAGAATGTATAAATCATTAGGAAGAGTTGAAATAATAGAAGTAGAATATCAAGACAGTAATAACTTTGCTATAAGAGGAATGGTAGTAGGCTCTGAACCATATAAAACATATATATCAGTAAGTAATGGAGAAATAGACGACATTACTTGTAATTGTCAAGACTATTATAATCACTATGGAGTTTGCAAACATACATTAGCATCTGTTATGACATTTGCAGAAGACGAAAATTATAGAAGAAAATACGAAAAGCCAGAAAATATAATAAATGAAAGAAAAGAAAAACTAAATACAAGTAATAATATGCAATACAGAAACTTCAGACAAATGGTAAACACGTTTTATAACGAAGAAATAGATGGAATTGATAGTGATGATGAAGAATTAAAAAATAAAGGAACAATTCATTTAGAGCCTAAAGTAATCTATGACAAATTTTTGGGAGACATGAAAGTAGAATTTAAAATTGGAAACAAAAGAATGTATAAGATAAAAAATCTATCAGAATTTTATACAAGAATGATGGAAAAAGAATTTTATAAATATGGAGAAAAACTACAATTCGTACATACTAAAGAAATGTTTGATGAAGAAAGTCAAAAATTACTTGATTTTTTATTAAAATATGCAGAAATTATAAAATATGCAAATTCAAATTCAAACAGTAATTATCGTTATTATGGAAAAGCATTAAGTGAAACAAGCATTTTGCTAGGAAATAGTGGAATAGATGATTTATTTGAAATATTACAAGGAAAACAAGTAGAATTTCAAAGAGACTATTTAAATGAAAAAATCGAATTTGCAAATGAAGACCCAAAAATATCTTTTACATTAAAAAAGAAATCAGATAATCAATATGTAATTTTGCCAAATGTAGAAATATTTAATGTTAGTATTTTAAAAGGGAAAGAATACAAATACATTTTAGATAGTAAAAAAATATATAGATGTAGCAAAGAATTTGAAAATGCCAATTTAAAGCTATTAGAATTTTTTAGGCAAAATTATATGACAGAAATAGTTTTGGGAAAAGAAGAATTAACACAGCTATTTTCAATAATAATGCCAAAAGTAAGAGCAGCAATAACAATTGAAAATATATCAGAAGAAGAAATTGAAAAATACAAACCAAAAGAATTAGTAGTAAAGGTATATTTAGATTTTGACGAGAAAGATTATCTAGTTGCAGATGTACTATTTTGTTATGAAAATAATGAATTTAATCCATTAGATGAAAAACAAGAACTAAAATTTCCAAGAAACATGATTCAAGAGACGAAAGCATTAAACATATTTAGAAAAACAGGATTTATGCTAGATACAAAGAATCTAAGATTTATATTACCTGATAATGACAAAATTTATGAATTTTTGACAGAAGATATAAATGTATATATGAAAAGATTTGAAGTTTTAGTTACTGAAAAATTTAAGACGAAACAAATAAGACAAGCAAAAATTGGCAATATTGGAGTAAAAGTAGAAAATAACTTATTATCAATAGATTTAAATGATTTAGACATAGATATAAAAGAATTACAAAAGATAATGGAAAAATATCAATTAAAAAAGAAATATCATAGACTAAAAGATGGTAGTTTTTTAAACTTAGAAGATAATAAAGAGATTGACTTTTTAGACAAGCTTGTTACTGGAATGGATATTGATTATAAAGAACTAGAAAAAGGAGAAGTGGTTTTACCAGCTTATAGAAGTTTATATCTAAACCAGCTATTAAAAAGTAAAAAAGGAATTCAAGTAACAAAAAATGGTGAATATAGGGAAATAGTAAATAATTTAGATAAAGACCATTTAGAAGATGAGATCCAAATACCAGAAAATTTAAATAATGTTTTAAGATATTATCAAAAAACAGGATTCAAATGGTTAAAGATTTTAGATTCATATGAATTTGGCGGAATACTTGCAGATGATATGGGACTTGGAAAAACTATTCAAATGTTATCTGTAATTGTTGATTATGTAGAAAAAGCCAGAAGTAAAGACGGAGTAGAAAATTCTGAAGAGAACAAAAATGAATTAATAGAACAAAAAGAAAAGAGCAATTTTCAAAAAGAAACTAAAAGAGCAAGTTTAGTAGTTTCACCAAGTTCACTGACATTAAATTGGCAAAATGAAGCAAACAAATTTGCAAAAGATTTAAAAATATTAGTAATTAGGGGAACTTTATCAGAAAGAAAAAGACAAATAAAAGAAATAGAAAACTATGATTTAGTAATTACATCATATGACCTATTAAAAAGAGATATTGATTTATATAAAGATAAGAAATATCAATTTAGATATATAATAGCAGATGAAGCACAATATTTAAAAAATAGTAATACACAAAATGCAAAAGCAATAAAACAAATAAAAGCAGACACAAGATATGCGTTAACAGGAACGCCAATAGAAAACTCATTAGCAGAATTATGGTCAATATTTGACTTCATCATGCCAGGATATTTATTTACATATAAGCAATTTAAAACAATGTATGAAGTACCGATAGTAAAAGACAATGATGAGAAAGCAATGGCAAAATTAAAAATGCTAATAGAACCATTTGTACTAAGAAGAAATAAAAAAGAAGTACTAACAGAATTGCCAGATAAAACAATAACAGTATTAAATAATGAAATGGAAGAAGAGCAAAGAAATATATATCTAACATATTTGGCACAAGCAAAACAAGACTTATTCCAAGAAATAGAACTAAATGGATATGAAAAAAGTCATATGCAAATATTAGCAGTATTAACAAGATTAAGACAAATATGTTGCCATCCAAGTCTGTTTATCAAAGACTATAAAGAAGGAAGCGGAAAACTTAATCAATGTATGGAAATAGTACAAGATGCAATAGAAGGGGGACACAAAATATTACTATTTTCAGGATATACATCAATGTTCCCAATAATAGAAGAAAAATTAAAAAAGAAAAATATTGAGTATTATAAACTAACAGGAAGCACAAAAGTAGATGAAAGAATTAGAATGGTAGATGAATTTAACAGTAATTCAGATATAAAAATATTCTTGATATCGTTAAAAGCAGGAGGAACAGGATTAAACCTAACAGGTGCTGATATGGTAATACATTATGATCCATGGTGGAATATATCAACAGAAAATCAAGCAACAGACAGAGCCTATAGAATTGGACAAAAAAATAATGTGCAAGTATATAAACTAATAACAAAAAATTCAATAGAAGAAAAGATATATGAGTTACAACAAAAAAAATCAGAGTTAGTAGACAATATGCTAAGCACAAAAACATCATTTATAAACAAATTATCAAAAGAAGAAATAATGAATTTATTTAATTAATTTTGGTCATTGTGGTCACTTTGGGGACAGGTTCGGAGTGACCATTTTTGGTTAGTTTTGGGACGGCACTAATAACCAATGTTGAAAAACAGTTGAGTTTATGATATAGTGATTTCAGATACATAATTAAGTGGTGATGACTCAAAAAAGATAAAATGATTTTCTTAAAGGTGTGTGATAATGATGAAAAAGAATGGGTATCAAAAATTTGAAGAAAGAGAAACTTTAAAAAGAGCTAAAGAATTGAATTTAAATTTAATTGATAGTATAGATAGTTATAATAAAATTCCTAAGTCAGATTTAGATAAAAGAATAGAAGGGCTTAAAAAGGTTATTCAATGTTTTGAAGATTTAAAGGAAGAAGCCTTTGATATTGATGAAAATGCTTATGCTACATTTAGAGATAAATTGAATTATTTGGAATTTAGAAAGGGTTATATCCAAAAATATGGATTAGAAGAATTTGATATTACTGAAGTTAGAAGAGAAACGGAAGAAAGAAAAAAGAAAGATGAGCAAATGATGAAAGAAAATCATGGAGAAATAGCTAAAAGGCATCAAAATAATAGAGGAGAAAATGGAGAAGAAAGATGAAGGAGTATATCACAATAATAGGTGGAGGATTAGCTGGATGTGAGGCAGCATACCAAGTTGCAAAAAGAGGAATAAAAGTAAAACTTTTTGAAATGAAACCTAAAAAATTTTCACCTGCACATAGTAATAAAGATTTAGCTGAAATAGTTTGTAGCAATTCTTTTAAATCTAATTTATTAACAAATGCATGTGGATTATTAAAAGAAGAATTAAGAAGATTAGATTCTTTATTGATAAAAATTGCAGATGAAACAGGAGTGCCAGCTGGACAAGCCTTAGCAGTAGATAGAGAAGAATTTTCTCATAAAGTTACAGAGTCAATAAAAAATAATGAATTAATCGAAATTATAAATGAAGAAGTAACAGACATTGAAGATATAGCTAAAGAAGGAATTGTTATAGTTGCGACAGGACCATTAACATCTGATGGATTAGCAAAGCAAATCCAAGAAATAACTGGACAAGACAAGTTATATTTTTATGATGCTGCAGCTCCAATAGTATCAAAAGATAGTATCAATTTTGACATAGCATTTTATGGAGATAGATATAGCCAAGAAAAAAGAAAAGAAGAAACAATTGAACAGTGGAAGAAAAGAATAGCAAAACAAGAAAGTGAAGAACAGAGTTATATTAATTTGCCAATGTCAAAAGAAGAGTATGAAAGATTTTGGCAAGAACTTGTAAATGCTGAAGTAGTGACATTGCACGAATTTGAAAAAAGAGAATTATTTGAAGGATGTATGCCTATAGAAATAATGGCAAAAAGAGGAATAGATACTTTGAGATTTGGACCATTAAAGCCAGTGGGATTTGATGATCCAAGAACTGCAAAAAGACCATATGCTTTAGTGCAACTAAGACAAGATGATAAACAAGCAAGTATATATAATTTAGTAGGATTTCAAACAAATTTAAAATATGGAGAACAAAAAAGAGTATTTAGTATGATACCAGGACTAGAAAATGCAGAATTTGTTAAATATGGTGTAATGCACAGAAATACATACATAAATTCTAGTAAATTATTAGATGAAACATATAATTTAAAAACTAATAAAAATATATATTGTGCAGGACAGATAACAGGAGTAGAAGGATATGTTGAGTCAATTTCATCTGGTTTAGTCGCAGGGCTAAATGCAGTTTGTAGATGGCAAAATTTTGGAAAACGAGGACTTGGGGACGGAGAAAAAAATCATGACATAGTTTTTTCAGAATTTACAGTAATAGGAGCTTTAGCTAAATATATTTCTACACCTAATGAGAAGTTCCAACCAATGAATGCAAATTTTGGTATATTACCAGAATTAGAAGGCAAAAAGATAAAAGATAAAAAAGTAAGATATATGAAATTAGCAGAAAGAAGTATTACAAATATTACTAAAATATGACATTTTTATTAAAAAAGTGAAAAATTAACATAATTCTATTGCAAGAATTATGTTTTTTTGATATAATTTATAATAGATGATGAATAATTACTAATCATATGGAGGTTATAAGTTATGTATGATGAATTAAATGAGATGGAGATATCTAGAGGAGATTTAGAGGGATTGAATGCAGAAGATTTAGTAGATTTAAAAGTTGAACTAGAAGATCTTATAATGGATTGTGATGAAATATTAGATGTTGATAACGAAGAAGATGAATAGTTAAGGGGGATGAATTAGATGGAATTAAACGATAAATTAAATCAAAAATATAATCAGGATAAGAAATCATATGAGAAGATTTCTAAATTAAATGAACATGTAAAAAAAGCTAATAATCAAATGAAACAATTAACTAGGACAAAGGAAGATGCAGAAAGAAATAAGCAAAGAGCAATAGAAGATAAAGATAAAGTTGCTGAAAAAAATGCAGATGCAGCAATAAAAATAGCAGAACAAGAAATTGAAAAATTAAAAGTTAATGTTAGCAAAATGAAAGAAATATTGAAAAAAAGTAAGGAAAAAGTAGATTCATATATTGCAGAATTAAGCAAAGATCCAGAATTTAGTTCATATATTAATTCTATTATAGAAAAAAGATATAATAGAAAATTAAAGAAATATAACAAAGAAAAAGAGCAAGTTGATTTAATAATAAATTTAGTTAAAAATCATCCTGCATTGGAAAATAATCTTAAAGGAATGGTACGTGCTACAGAAAGAGTTAAAGAATTGGATGATGAACTAAAAAAATTAGATCCAGTAAAAGATAAAAAAAGAATAGATGAAATTAATAATGTTGAATTTCCGACAGCTATGAGTAAAAAATCTAGTAATAAGAAAATGTTTATGGATTTTTGCATAAAAAATAATGTGGGAATTGATAAAGATTTTTTAGATAAACTTATAGAAGAACAAGGATTTTCTCATACTAAAGATGGTGATATAAGGGTAGCTAAAACATTAAAAAATATTTCAAAAGGGTATGATAAGAGAATTGCAACCTATGAGAAAGCAATTGAAAAGATACCTGGAGCTAAAGTTTACCAAGAAAATATGCAAAAGAATGCTCCTACACAACCTTCAGAAGAGAGAGAATTTAATGATGTTAATACGGAAGATATACACCCAGCTAAAAAATTTAAGTGGTGGGAGATAAGGAAAAGATATAAAGATTGGAAAGAAAAAAGAAACGTTAAAAAAATAGAAAAAGAGAATAGCGAAAAAATTCAAAAGTCTTCTGAAAATTCTGAAAAATTTAGAAATGCTTATAAATATGATATTGTAAAAGATTACGTAGATGAAAAAGAAGAAAAAATATTTAAAGAAGCTTTAAAAGATACAAAACATGCTGATAGAGATGAGGAGAGATAAATAAATTTGTACTAGTATATTTACAATAATAAGAAAAGTTTATTGTTTTTATTACTTTCTTGAATAAAAAATGATAAAATGTAATTTAAAATTTTACGGCTAAAAGCTAGAAGTGTTAATATACAATGCTTTTGGCTTTTTGATTTGAGTGGTTTTTTAGCTATACAAGTAGTACACATAAAGATAATATAAAACAAAAGGAGTATTATATTATTAGTAAAATATACATTTTTCTTGACTTAATAGTACAAAATAAAAATATTTTAACAATATGCTTGACAAATGCAAAAACATATAATATAAATGAAATATAAATTAAGCATTACAAACTTGAGAGGAGGTGAACTCGAAGGTATGAGTTCAGAAGAAATTTTAGAAAAAGTAAAAGGAATTATTGTAGAACAATTAGGAGTAGCTGATACAGCAGTAACAATGGAAGCTTCTTTTATTGATGATTTAGGTGCTGATTCTTTAGATATAGTTGAATTAGTAATGGCATTAGAAGAAGAATTTGATATTGAAATTCCAGATAGTGATGCTGAAAAAGTTGTTACAGTAGGAGATGTAGTTGACTACATTAAAGAAAATGTAAAATAATTAATGTATAGATTACTATAATAGATTCTATAATGTAAATAGAAGTTGAGATGAAAATGTATAATAGTTTTTATCTCAACTTTTAATTTACATAAGAAAACGACGATAGTTCTTGACAAAATGCATAAACCCTAGTAAAATAAATAAGAATAAATAAAAGGAGAAGAAAGATGCAAAATACAAATAGAAAAGTTTTAGATACAATAACATCTAGAACAAAAATATATTTAGCATTAATACTTATTTTACTAATAGTTATATGTTGGCAAGCACCAGAAGTGACAATATATGCAATAATTGGATACCTATTGTTATTAGCATATACATACTATACAAACCAGAAAAGAAAAAGCGAAATATCAGAAACTTTACAGGACTTAACATTAACAGTAGATACAGCAGCAAAAACAAGTTTAATAAATTCACCATTTCCATTAATAATCATGGAAAATGACGGAAATGTGATATGGAAAAGTTCAAAATTTACAACTGAATTTGCAAATATAGATATAAACACATATATAGATGATATTAGCCTAGACGTAAAAGATGCAATAAAAAAAGACAATGAGAAAGATAGTAAAAAAGAAATTACTAAGCAAGTAATGATAGGCGAAAAAGACTATAAAGTAATTGCAAAATATGTAAAATATAATAAAAACAAGAACAAAGAAAAAAAATCTAAAAAAGAGTATATGATAATTTTATATTTCATAGATGACTCAGAAAATATCAAGTTACAAAAGGAATATAAAGACTCAAAATCATGTATAGCAATAATAATGATAGACAATTATGAGGAAACAATACAAAGACTAGAAAGCGAAGAAAAGCCACAAGCAACAGCAGAGATAGATAAATGCATATATGAATGGGCAAATGAGACAAATGGAGTATTGTTAAAAATAGAAAAAGATAGATATGTATATTTCTTTGAGCAAAGATATTTAGAAAAGGTAAAAGAAGATAAATTTAGTATATTAGATAAAATAAAAGAAATAAATATAAATGATAAAACACAATTCACACTTAGTATTGCAGTATCAAATGAAGGCTCAACAGATAAAGAAAAATATAAATCAGCACAAACTGCAATGGACATAGTATTAGGACGTGGAGGAGACCAAGCAGTAATAAGAGAAAATGAAATATACAAATTCTTTGGAGGAAGAGCACAAGAAGTAGAAAAAAGAACAAAAGTAAAAGCAAGAGTTGTAGCACACGCATTAGAAAACTTAATACTAAATTCTCAAAAAGTCATGATAATGGGACACACAAATCCAGATATGGATGCAATAGGATCATGTATGGGAATATATAGATTAGCAAAAGCATTGGATAAAGATGCTTATATAGTATATGACAAAAATGTCACACAAATAGAAAATTTCTTAAAATCCATTGAAAAAGATAGCGAATATGAAGACATAATGATAAATAAAGAAGTGGCAATTGAAAATATAAATGAAGAAACATTGTTAGTTATAGTAGACACAAACAAAGTAAATTATGTGGAAGCACCGGAATTATTAGACAAAACAGAAAAAATAGTAGTAATCGACCATCATAGAAGAAGCACAGACTATGTAGAAAAAGCGACACTAACATTCCAAGAAGTTTATGCATCTTCAGCAGCAGAATTAGTAACAGAGATATTGCAATATGCAGATGTAAAAGTAAATCTAAGAGAAAGAGAAGCAGAAAGCCTATATGCAGGAATAATGATGGATACTAAAAACTTTACATTTAAAACAGGTGTTAGAACATTTGAAGCGGCAGCATATTTACGTAGGTGTGGAGTAGATATAATAAGAGTGAAAAAATGGTTTCAAAGTGACTTAAAAAGCTTCAATAAAATAGCAGATGTAGTCAAAAAAGCAGAAATAGTAAATGACACAATAGCAATATCTATATATGACAAAAAAACCAAAGATGTAAGTCTAATTTGTGCAAAAGCAGCAGATGAACTATTAACAATAAGTGACATCACAGCATCATTTGTAATAGGAAACTTAGGAGACAAAGTATGTATAAGTGGACGTTCAATAGGAGACATCAATGTACAAATTATCTTAGAAAAACTAGGCGGAGGTGGACATATAACACTTGCCGGAGCACAAGTAGAAGGAATGACAATAGAAGAAACAAAACAAGAATTAATAAACAGAATAAATGAATATTTCTCAGAGAGGGATTAGGGGACGGAGCTCTAAATCCCTTTAAAATATTGACAAAGACAAACAAATATTCTATAATAAAGTGACTAATAAATACTAAATTAAATATCGGAGAGAAGGTGATTTGATGGAAAAACAAATATTGCATGTAGATGTAAACAATGCATTTTTAAGTTGGACAGCAGTAGAAATGCTAAAACAAGGAAGCGAAATAGATATAAGACAAATACCAGCAATAATTGGAGGAGATGAAAGCAAAAGGTCAGGAATTGTTTTAGCAAAAAGTATGAAAGCAAAAGAATGTGGAGTAAAAACGGCAGATACAATATACCAAGCAAGAATAAAATGTCCAAACCTAAAAATATTTCCTTCAAACTTTCCAATATACCGTAAATATTCAAATCAGTTATATCAATTATTATTAGAATATACAGACAAAATAGAAAGATTCAGTATAGATGAATGCTTCTTAGATATGACAAATTATTTAAGAAATGATACCTTACTAAATAAAGGATATGAAATAAACAGAAGAGTTAGAGAAGAATTAGGATTTACAGTAAATGTTGGAGTTGCAAACAATAAATTACTTGCAAAAATGGCATCAGACTTTACAAAACCAGATAGGGTACACACCTTGTGGAAAGAAGAAATACCGCAAAAAATGTGGACATTACCTGTTTCAGAATTATTCATGCTAGGAAAGAAAACAGTCCCAAAACTATATAACATGCAAATAAAAACAATAGGAGACCTAGCGAAAACTGATAAAACAAAACTAGAAAAGAAATTTGGAAAACATGGAATTTTAATGTGGGAATATGCAAATGGAATAGATTCATCAGAAGTAAAATACTTGCCAGAAAAACCTAAATGCATAGGAAATTCAGTAACATTACCTAAAAATATTTCAGATATAGATAAATTAGAAGAAATAGTCTTAACGATATCAGAACAAGTAGCATACAGATTAAGAAAAGAAAAATTATTTGCAAGTACAGTTAATGTTCAATTAAGAACCAAAAACTTTGAAGATACATCACATCAAAAAAAGCTACCTGAAGTAACTGATACAACAAAACAAATATATATGACTGCAAAAGAATTATTACACGAAATGTATCATAAAGGACAAGAAATAAGGCTTGTGGGAGTTAGAGTAGATAATTTGACAGATAAAAAAGATGAACAGATTTCGTTATTTAATGAAAATAAAAATGAAAAACAAGAAAAACTAGACAAGGTAATAGACCAATTGAAAAACAAATATGGATATAATGCAGTTACAAGAGCAACTAAGATGGATGTGGATGATTTAGTACAATTTAAAAAGTGATTGAAAAATAATTACAGTCAGCTTTGTTTTGAGAGGAAGAAAAGAAATAATGAATGAAATAGAATATAATGGAGAAAAAATACCATATACAATGGTAAAATCAAAAATAAAAAACATGTATATACATATAAAAGAAGGAAAAGTAATAGTTAAAGCACCAATAAGAATAAAAGACAAATACATACAAGAATTTATAAATAAAAAGTCAAAATGGATTTATGAAAATGTCAAAAGATATGAACAGAAGCCAAAAAAAGAAGAAAAAATAGAAGCAAAAGATGTTGAAAGACTAAAATTTGTAATAGAAAAAAGTATAGAGAAATATTCTAAGACATTATACGTGATGCCAAATAAAGTTAGAATAAAAGATATCAAATATGCATGGGGAAGTTGTTCTAGTAAAAGAAATATTACAATAAATTTAAAATTAGCAAACAAAGGAGAAAAAGTAATTGAATATGTGGTATTACATGAAATGTGCCACTTAAGAGAAATGAATCATTCAAAAAAATTCTGGGATTTAGTAGAAGAAAATATGAATGATTATAAAATATATAAAAAAGAATTAAAAGAATAAAAAACAATATGAAATTTTACGACACAATATATTATGTATAAAAATAATAGAAAATTATTTTAAAAATTAAATATTATAATTGAATGAGAAATTTGTAGAAAAAAATAAAAAAGATAAAAAGAAAATCAAAATATGTAATTTTATATAAAAATATAGCAAAACTTGCGATGAAAAGTTCTTGCAACCCTTAGAAAATCATAGTATTATTAAAAGGCAAGCATATAATTTACAAGGCTTACAAAAACAAAAGAGAAAGGGGCAAGCAATTGAAAATTTTTTATACAAGCACTTTTATAAAAAAAGAAGAACTAGAGGAGGCTGGGATAAATTATCCAATTAAATTAGAATATTATAAAATAATCAATGAAGATGAAATAATGAAAGGTGAAAAAGCAAGATTTGGAATTAAAGTAATAAAAACAGAGTATAAAAATAACGATACAAAAACAGAAGAAAAAGAAATTACATATTTATCAAATGATGAAAAAAAGATTGAAGAAATATTAACATTATTTAAAGAAAATGAAGTAACTCCAATTAGTGTAGAAGATATTGTATATGATTTATGGAAAAAAGCTATTCAAATATAATAAAATTATTTCAAATACTTGCAAATTGTATGAAATTAGTCTAGAATACTATAAGTAGAAGTAGTTGAAAAATAATTACAATTTTGACGTCGCACAGTGGCGAACTTCGTTTGAGATTTAATCAACATACAAAAGGAGAGAATTTTATGGCAGATAAATTAGTAATAGTTGAGTCACCAGCAAAAGCAAATACTATAAAAAGATTCCTAGGAGGAAGTACAAAAGTATTAGCTTCAATGGGACATATAAGAGATTTACCGAAATCAAAAATGGGTATTGATATAGAACATGATTTTGAACCTGAATATATTAATATAAGAGGAAAAGGTGATTTAATAAAATCATTAAAACAAGAAGCAAAAAAAGCAAAAAAAGTATATCTTGCAACTGACCCTGACCGTGAAGGAGAAGCAATTGCATGGCATTTAGCATATATTTTATCAGAAGATAAAGATAAAATGTCAAGAGTTACATTTAATGAAATAACAAAAACAGCAGTACAAAATGCGATAAAAAATCCAAGAGAAATAGACACAAACCTAGTAGATGCACAACAAGCAAGAAGAGTATTAGATAGAATTGTTGGATATAAAATGAGTCCTGTTCTATGGAAAAAAGTAAAAAGAGGATTATCAGCAGGAAGAGTGCAATCAGTTGCTGTAAAATTGATTGTTGACAGAGAAGAAGAAATCGAAAAATTCATACCAGAAGAATATTGGAACATATATGTAGATTTATTAGATGAAGAAAGCAAAAAAGGTTTTGAAGCAAGATTTTATGGAAAAAATGGCAAAAAATTAGATATACATTCACAAGAAGAAGTAGATAAAATATTAAAAGATATAGAAAAAGCAAAATATATAATAGAAGAAGTAAAAAAAGGAGAAAGAAAAAGAACACCAGCACCACCGTTTACAACAAGCACAATGCAACAAGAAGCATCAAGAAAATTAGGATTTACTTTAAAAAAGACAATGTCAATTGCACAAGGACTATATGAAGGAGTAAAAATACCAGAAAAAGGCACAGTTGGTCTAATTACATATATGAGAACAGACTCAACAAGAATTTCAGAAGAAGCGAGAAAAGCGGCAAAAGAACATATTGTAGGAACATATGGTGAAAAATACTATGAAAATAGATATTACAAAACTGGAAAGGACTCACAAGATGCGCATGAAGGTATAAGACCAACATATAGTGATTTAGAACCAGATGCAATAAAAGAATCATTAACAAAAGACCAATATAAGTTATATAAATTAATATATAATAGATTCATGGCAAGTCAAATGGCAGCAGCAATATTCGATACAATGGCTGTAACAATTGATGCAAATCAATATACATTTAAAGCAAATGGGCAAAGGATAAAATTTGAAGGATTTATGAAACTTTATGTTGAAGGTACAGACCAAAAAGAACAAGAAGTAGAAGGAATGTTACCAGATTTAAAAGAAAAACAGGAGGTTAAATTAGAAAAAATAAATCCTAAACAAAGCTTTACTGAACCACCACCAAGATATACAGAAGCAAGCCTAGTAAAAGCGTTAGAAGAAAAAGGAATAGGTAGACCAAGTACGTATTCTCCAACAATTACAACAATATTGGAAAGAAGATATATTGAAAAAGAACAAAAGCAATTAGTCCCTACGGAACTAGGCAAAATAGTAAATAAATTATTGACAGAAAATTTTGGTGATGTAATAAATGTAGAGTTTACCGCCAAAATAGAAAATGAATTTGACGAAATTGCAGAAGGAAAAGAACCATGGAAAAAAATGATTAGAGAATTCTATGGACCATTTGAAAAAGAAATAGAAAAAGTAGAAAAAGAGTTAGAGCATGTGGAATTAGTTGATGAAGTATCTGATATACCATGTGAAAAGTGTGGTAGAATGATGGTATATAAATATGGAAGATATGGAAAATTCTTAGCATGCCCAGGATATCCTGAATGTAAGAATACAAAGCCAATTGTAGAAACAATAGATGTTCCATGTCCTAAATGTGGAGGAAAAGTACAAGTTAGAAAAACGAAAAGAAGAAGAAATTACTATATTTGTGAAAATAATCCTAAATCTTGTGATTATATTTCATGGAATAAGCCTAAAAAGGGGGAAAAATGGAACCCTGAAGAGAATAAAGATTTACAAGAAACTAATAAAAAAGCAAGTAAGAAAGTATCAAATAAAAAATAATTATCAACCTTATTAAAAAGCGAGTTATACTCGTTTTTTTTTGTTCTAATAAATTTGTTTCTAGCCTAATAATCCGTAAGGATTTGACAATTATGATTTGTAAAAATGTATAAGATTGCAAAAAAATCAAGAAAAATTAATATTAATGTAATAAAGCGTAAAAATGGTAGAAGCGTAAAAATTAGATGATATAAGTAAAAAATATCCAAAAGATATATATAGATATAAATGTTATAATAATATATATATTATAAAAAAAGGAGCATGAAGATGAAAAGTTTGAAAACAGTGATCGTAGTATTTGTGAGTTTAATTTTAATGCTAATAATTAGCTTAAATGCGATATCATTGGCAACAGATTCATCAAGCAATCCAAAATACATTGGAATAACTGAACTTAAAAGTGATGGGATAGGATATGCAATAGGAAATCCGAGTTCAGGAGGAGATAAAATTTGGAATTTAATTGAATATCAAAATGCAACATCAAATATATACTCTGAAAATAATATATATTGCTTAAAAGCAGGAGTAGGATTTCAAAATGTAGATAAAAGAGCAACGTATGATGTATTTTATGATATGAAACAAGAAAAAGAAGATATTGCAAAAGAAAATGAAATATTAAGAGGCTTAGTGGAAGGCACAATAGAGCTAGATGATGGGACAACCATAAGTCAATATAGTGCAATATTAGCAATATTAGATATGTTTTATTATGATGGAGTTTCAAATGAAGAATATAAAGAGAACTTATTAAATGCAGCAGGAATATATAGTAGTGCTTATCAATATTCATTAACAAATGACGACATTGAAGCAGTACAACAAGCAGCATTATGGTATTTTACGAATTATGGGGAAAACGGAAATATATATGATAAAACAGGTAATTCAGGATGGCTTTATTATACAGAAAATAAAATAACATATACAACTTTGTCAGATTTAAATAGACCAGAAGGGCAACAAAGACAAGTACAAGCGGAAGTTTTATATAAATACCTAATAAGAATTGCGAAAGAAAAAGCACCAGAATATGACAATATTACAAATGCACAAAAAGCACCAATACAAATAGATACACAGGAATTAGATTATGAAATACAAGGATCAAGAACAATAATTGGACCAATACATATTACAAAAAATAATATAAAAGCATTTGATTTAGAATTTATTACAAAAATAAACAATGCACAGACAAATGACTACATTTTACTAAATGAAAATAAAAACCAAGTGTCAGCAGGAACAACAATTGAAGATTTAATAGGAGAGGATTTCTATATTTCTCTACCTTTAGAACAAACTATACAAAAAACGATAAGTTTAGAGATAAATATAGATTATGATAAAACGAACTTTACTTTATGGGCGTCAAACACAAATGGTGATGAGCAACCAGTAGTAATACCAGAAAAAGAAGAAATTTCAATACCAGAAAAATTAGAGATTGAAATACCTAATTTACAAGGAGAATACGAATTAGAACTAGTAAAACAAGATGAAATTTCAGAAGCAAAACTAACTGGAGCAATATTTAGTGTAAATGGACAAAATAAAACAGCAACAAATTCAAGCGGAATAGTAAGTTTAGGAACAATACAAATAACAAATGCTTCAACACGAGATAGCTATGTAATAAAAGAGGTAACAGCACCAAGTGGATACAATGGATTTACAGGAAGCATTGAATTAAATGTAGCAAAAAAAATTGAAAATGGAAGATATGTAGTAGATATTGCAAATACAACAATGGTAGTAAAAGACAGCGAAGGAACAGAAATTACTGAAAATATACCAGTAACAATAGACAAAACGACTGGTAAAATAACAATAACAGTAGACAATGAAAAGATAGCAGGAGAATATGGATTAGAGATATTAAAGGTAGACCAAGAAAATGAAGAAAAGGTATTAGAAGATGCAAGGTTTAAGGTAACACTAGCAGATGGAACAGAAAAGACAGAAAGAACAAATGCAGAGGGGAAAATAGAAATAGAAGGAATAGAAATAACAGAAGAAGGAACAGAGACAATAAAAATAGAAGAGATAGAAGCACCAGAAGGATACAACAAAATATTTAATAGTGTAGAGCTAGAAGTAACAAAAGGAATACAAGATGGAGAATATGTAGTAAATAACATAGAATTAAAAAATGTAGAAGGAACAGGATTAGCAGAAGGAAAAGTAAATGCCAACTTAGAAAATGGAAAGATAACAGTAACAGTACCAAACAAAAAGATAGAAGGAAGCTATGAAATAGAGATAGTAAAACAAGATGGAGTTTCAGGAGAAAAACTATCGGGAGCAGTATTTAATGTAAACAATCAAGATAAAACAGCGACAAATTCAAGTGGAATTTTAAGTTTAGGAACAGTAGAAATAACAGATATAACAAGACCAGATACATATGTAATAAAAGAAACAACAGGACCAAATGGATACAACAAATTTGACGGAAGTATAGAACTAAATGTAGCCAAAAAATTAGAAAATGGAAACTATGTAGTAGATACAGAAAACACAACAATGGTAGTAAAAGATAGCACAGGAACAGAAATTACACAAAATATACCAGTAACAATAGATAAAACAACTCAGAAAATAACGATAACAGTAGATAATGTAAAAAAGGAATTTGACTTATCACTTAGAAAATATATTACAAAAGTAAATGGAGAAACATTAACAGGAAGTAATACAAGAATACCAAATATAGATACAACAACATTAGAAAATGGAACAACAGCGACATATAAACATAGAAAAGATCCAGTAAAAGTAGAAACAGGAAATATAGTAACATATGAAATTACAATATATAATGAAGGAGAAAAAGAAGGAAGAGCAACAAAAATAGTAGATCAATTACCAGAGGGATTAAAATTCTCACAAGTAGTAAGTGGAAATTTTGAATTAGAAAGCTATGATGAGGAAACAAATACAGTAAACTTAATTAGAAAAGCAGGCAATACAGATAATTTAGCTAAATATACAGGAGGAGAATTAGACAAAGAAACAATAGAAATAACTTGCGAAGTAGTAGAACAGCCAGGAGAAAGAGAAAAAGTATTAACAAATGTTGCATGGATTGCGGAAGAATACGATGCAGAGAGTAATGTTACAATAACAAACCAAGAAGGGCTAGATAGAGATTCAGAACCAGAGACAGAACCAAGTGTAAATCAAACTAATATGGAAAATTACACAGGAAATAACAACCAATCAAATTTAGCAGATTCAAATTATTACTATAAAGGACAACAAGATGATGACGATTTTGAAAAACTAATATTAGATAAAGCAACTGGAAACTATGAAATAGAGCTAGTAAAACAAGATGGAAAAACAGAAGAAAAACTATCAGGAGCAGTATTCAATGTAAATGGAGAAGATAAGACAGCAACAAATGCAAGTGGAATAGTAAACTTAGGAACATTTACAATAACAAACATAGAAACACCAGATACGTATGTAATAAAAGAAATAACAGGACCAAATGGATACAACAAATTTGAAGGAAGCATAGAACTAAGTGTAGCTAAAAAGTTAGAAAATGGAAACTATGTAGTAGACACAGAAAATACAACAATGGTAGTAAAAGACAGCACAGGAGCAACAATAACAGAAAATGTTTCAGTAACATTAGATGTAACAACAGGTAAGGTAACAATAACAGTAGAAAATGAAAAGATAGCAGGAGGATACAACTTAGAAATATTAAAGGTAGACCAAGAAAATGAAGAAAAGGTATTAGAAGGTGCAGAGTTTAAGGTAAGACTAGCAGATGGAACAGAAAAGACAGAAAGAACAAATGCAGAGGGAAAAATAGAAATAGAAGGAATAGAAATAACAGAAGAAGGAACAGAGACAATAAAAATAGAAGAGATAGAAGCACCAGAAGGATACAACAAAATATTTAATAGTGTAGAGCTAGAAGTAACAAAAGGAATACAAGATGGAGAATATGTAGTAAATAACATAGAATTAAAAAATGTAGAAGGAACAGGATTAGCAGAAGGAAAAGTAAATGCCAACTTAGAAAATGGAAAGATAACAGTAACAGTACCAAACAAAAAGATAGAAGGAAGCTATGAAATAGAGTTAGTAAAACAAGACGGAGAAACAGGAGCAAAACTAACTGGAGCAATATTCAATGTAAATGGAGAAGACAAAGAAGCAACAAATGCAAGCGGAATAGTAAACTTAGGAACATTTGGAATAGCAAACACAGAAATACCAGATACATATGTAATAAAAGAAACAACAGGACCAAATGGATACAACAAATTTGATGGAAGTATAGAATTAAGTGTAGATAAAAAGTTAGATAATGAAAACTATGTAATAGATGCTGAAAACACAACAATGGTAGTAAAAGATAGTGAAGGAACAGAAATAACACAAAACATACCAGTAACAATAGACAAAACAACAGGTAAAATAACAATAACAGTAGACAATGAAAAGATAGAAGGAAACTATGTAGTAGAAATTGTAAAGAAAGAACAAGGAACAGAAACAGTATTACCAGGAGCAGTATTTAATGTAAATGGAGAAGATAGAGAAGCAACAAATGCAAATGGAATACTAAGCTTAGGAACAGTTGAAATAACAGATACGACAACGCTAGATACATATACAATAACAGAAACAAGTGCACCAGAAGGATATAACAAATTTGAAGGAAGTATCGAACTAAGTGTGGCAAAAACAATACAAAACGGAGTATATGTAATAGACACAGAAAACACAACAATGGTAGTAAAAGATAGCACAGGAGCAACAATAACTCAAAATATTCCAGTAACAATAAATATAACAACAGGAAGAATAACAATAGAAATAGACAATGAAAAAATAGTAGGAGATTATGAACTAGAAATAGTAAAGGTAGATAGTGAAACAGAAACACCACTATCAGGAGCAGTATTCAATGTAAATGGAGAAGATAGAGAAGCGACAGATTCAAATGGAATATTAAACTTAGGAACATTCCAAATAACAGATACAACAACGCTAGATACATATACAATAACAGAAACAAGCGCACCAGATGGATACAATAAATTTACAGGAAGTATCGAACTAAGTGTAGCAAAGACAATACAAAACGGAGTATATGTAATAGATACAGAAAACACAATAATGGTAGTAAAAGACAACACAGGAGCAACAATAACAGAAAATGTTCCAGTAACAATAGACAAAACAACAGGTAAAATAACAATAACAGTAGATAATGTTAAGAAAGAATTTGACTTAGCGCTAAGAAAATTCATTGTAGCAGTAAGTAGAGATGAAAACATAGAAGAAGATGAATATCTAAGAAATGAAGATGGTTCATATTCTAGAGCACCAGTAGTAGATGCATCAATATTAAATACAGAAGATGAAAATGGAAACTTAATAACAACAGCAACATATAATCACACAAAAGAGCCAGTAGAAGTAAGAAAAGGAGATACAGTAATCTATACAATAAGAGTATATAACGAGTCTGAACTTTCAGGATATGCTGAAGAAATAACAGACTATTTACCAGACGAATTAGAATTTTTACCAAACCATCTAATAAATCAACAATATGAATGGACAATAGAAGGAAATAGAGTAACAACAGATTACTTATCAAAAGAAAAAGAAACAGAAGAAAGACAAAACCTAATAGAAGCATTTGACGAAACAAGAGTAAATGAAGAAGAACCATTATACTATAAAGAAGTACAAATAGCATGTAAGGTAAAAGACAATGCAAGGTCAGATTGGAAAATAACAAATTTAGCACAAATAACAGAAGATGCAGACAAAAATGGAGACGAAACAGATGACAGAGATTCAACTCCAGATGGAGGATTTGAAGAGCCAGAAGGAGAAGATAGACCAACATATAAAGATGATGAAACAGGAGAATACATACCAGGACAAGAAGATGATGATGACTTCGAAAAAGTAATAGTAAAAGAATTTGACTTAGCACTAAGAAAATTCATAATAGCAGTAAGTAATGACCAAACAATAGAAGAAGATGAATATCTAAGAAATGAAGATGGTTCATATACAAGAGAACCGGTAGTAGACACATCATTATTAAATACAGAAGATGAAGAAGGAAACTTAATCACAACAGCAATATATAACCATACAAAAGAACCAGTATTAGTACAAAAAAATGACATAGTGATATACATGTTAAGAGTATATAATGAAGGCGATATAGATGGTTATGCAGCTGAAATCAAAGACCATTTACCACCATACTTAGAATATGTTGACGGAGAATTCAATGACCAATATGGATGGGAAGTATCTGAAGATGGAAGAACATTAACAACAAGATATTTAGAAAATAGTTTAATTAACAAACCTGTAATAAACGAAGAAGGTGCATATGAATTATCATATCAAGAAGTACCTGTAATGTGTAGAGTAATAGAAAGTGCACCAACAAACGAAAACATAACAAATATTGCAGACATTACAGAATACCAAGATGATAATCATGAAGAAATAACAGATAGAGACTCAGAAAGTGATAATGTAGAACTTCCAAATGATGAAAACTTACCAGGATATAAAGATGATGAAACAGGAGAATACATACCAGGACAACAAGATGATGATGACTTCGAAAAAGTAATAGTAAAAGAATTTGACTTAGCATTAAGAAAATGGGTAACAGAAGCAATAGTAATAGAAAACGGAAAAGAAACAGTAACAGTAACAGGACATCAGCCATATGACGACCCAGAAGAAATAGTAAAAGTAGAATTACATAGAAAGAAACTAAACCAAGTAACAGTCAAATTCAGATACTCAATTAGAGTAACAAATGAAGGGGACATACCTGGATATGTAAAAGAAATAACAGACTATATACCAGAAGGATTAAGATTTGACCCAGCAGATAACCCTGGATGGACAGATGAAGGAAATAATGTAATATCAACAAGATTGCCACAAGATATCCTATTACAACCAGGAGAATACACAGAAGTAGAAGTAGTCTTAACATGGATAAACAATGAAAACAACATGGGAGTAATGACAAACATAGCAGAAATATCAGAAGATGATAATGATTATGATTTACCAGACAAAGACTCAACACCAGACAATCAAAAAGAAGGAGAAGATGACATAGATGATGCACCAGTAATGATATCAATAAGCACAGGAGCAACAAGAACATATTTCATGTTAGGTGGAATAGTTTTAATCACAATAGCTGGAGGAGTATTCTTAATCAAGAAATTCGTCATTTAGGGACGTGCCAAATCGTTTCAAAATGAAACAAAAGGGACAGACCTAAAAGATAGTATAATGTAATTTATGTAATAACAATTAGTCTATTAAAAATTGAGAAAGTATAAATTCAAATACTTCCTCAATTTTTAAATTGCATAAATTAAAGTACCTAATTCCTTGAAAAAAAAGGAGAATTATTGTAAAATAATAAGCGAAAATACAGAAAATAAAGTGGCGTCCCCAAAGTAACCCAAAATGGTTAGTCCGAACCTGTCCCCAAACTGACCATAACGAAGAAAGGAAGAAAATTTTAATGAAACAAAACTTACAAGAAGTAAAAGAAAAAGTAGAAATAGAAATAACACCAATAATAAAAGAAATAGACAAGATATGCGAAATAAACAGTAAAAAAGTATTAGACGCATTCCAAGAATGCCATTTACAAGAGCAACATCTAAATTCATATACAGGATATGGAATAGATGAGCCAGGAAGAGACAAAATAGAAGAAATATATAGTCATATATTCAAAGCAGAAGATAGCATAGTTCGAGCACAACTGATTTCAGGAACACATGCATTAGCAATTACGCTATCAGCGTTATTGAGACCAAATGACACAATGCTTAGTATAACAGGAGAACCATATGATACATTACAAACAGTAATTGGGATAGGAAAAGAAAAAAGCGAAAGTTCTTTAAAAGCATATGGTATCAAATATGAACAAATAGATTTAGTAGAAAATGATTTTGATTATGAAAAAATAAGAGAAAGATTATCCACAAATGATGTGAAACTTGTGGAAATCCAAAGGTCAAGAGGATATTCAACGAGAAAAAGTATAAATATTGATAAAATAGAAAAAATAATAAAAGAAATTAGAAAAGTAAATACAGAAGTAATAATAATGGTAGATAACTGTTATGGAGAATTTGTAGAAGAAAAAGAACCAATTGAAGTAGGAGCAGACATCATAGTAGGATCTCTAATGAAAAATTTAGGAGCAGGAATTGCAACATCTGGAGCATACATTTCTGGAAAAAAAGGATTAATTAAATTATGTGCAGAAAGATTAACAGCACCAGGAATAGGAAAAGAGATAGGACCATCATTAAATCAAAATTCTTTATTTATAAAAGGGCTATTTTTTGCACCAACTGTGGTTGCAAGTAGCTTAAAAACAGCAGTTTTTGCGAGTTGCATATTAGAAAAATTAGGATATAATGTAGAACCAAAATATGATGAAAAAAGAGCAGATATAGTACAAACAGTTCATTTAGGAGAAGAAAATAAACTAATTAAGTTTTGTCAAGGAATTCAAAGTGGTTCACCAATTGATTCAGATATAATACCATATCCAGGAGATATGGGTGGATATGAAGATAAAGTTATTATGGCAGCAGGTACATTTACACAAGGTTCAACAATAGAACTTAGTTGTGATGGACCGTTAAGAAAGCCATATATTGCATATATGCAAGGTGGACTAACTTATGAATATGGGAAATTGGGAATAATGAAAGCAATTGAATTTATGGAAAAATAGTTAAAAGATAAAAATATCATATAAATATATAGAAAAAAATGTTGAAATGTGATATATAAATAATAGATATTAAATTTTTAATTAAAAACAAAGGATAAGGTTGAAAAAAATTACAATTCCAACTAGATTTGTACATTGAGAAAGGAATGATAGTAAAAATGAGTGTAGTAATAGTTTTATTGGTTTTAATTGTTCTAATTGTTGCCATTTTGGTTTTTAGTGGTAGCAGCCAAAGAGCGGAAGAAAGAAGAATTGAAAAAGAAAGAAAAGAAGCAACAAAGTTGGCAAAACAAGAAATGAAGAATAAGAAAAAAGAAATGAAAAAAGAAGATGAATATGTAGATATTTTCAAAAAAGAGCAAGAAAATTCAAATTTAGATGATCAATCATATAACATAGAAACATATATGGACAATGAAAAAATTCAAGAATTAGAAAATAATAAAGAATATGATGAAATAGAAGATGAAAAATATATAGAAGAAAACGAAAAAAGTATAGAAAAAGATATAGAAGAAGATATAGAAGAGAATAATGTGGATGAAGAAGATGTAGAAGAGCAAGAGGAGCAACAAAAGAATAATAATGATATAGAATTTTTCTTTGACGAACCAGAAAAAAGCGAAGAAATAAACAATATGTCACAAGAAACAATAGAGCCAGACAAAAAAGAGAATGAGTCAAATCTAATTGAAGAAAATGCAAATATGGATAACAGAACAGAAACAAAAGATGAAGATGAACCAGCAATAGAATTTTTCTTTGAAGATAATTTAGATCAATATATAAAAGAAGCACAAGCAAATGATATTGGATATTTAAATGGAGATGAACCAGAAGAAAACAATAAAGAAAAAGATGTTATAGATAATAAGATTAAAGAAGAACAACCAGAAGTTAAAAAGGCAGAAAAAACTAGAAAGACTACAAAAAAGACAACTACTAAAAGTACAACAGCAGCAAAAAAATCACCAGCAAGTAAATCAAATACAACGAAATCAACAACAAAGAAAGCATCAACAACAAAAACATCTGCTAAGAAATCAACAACAGCTGCTAAAACAACAGCTAAAAAAACTACAACAAAAGGAAAAAAGGATAGTGCAAAAGATTCTTAATTAGGAAGTAGAGATCAAAAATATAAAACGTAAGGCAAAATAAAAGAATGTGAGTAAAATGAAAGTAATAGTAATAGGTGGAGGACCAGCAGGAATGATGGCAGCAATAACTGCGAGTAAACAAGGTCATCAAGTAACACTAATAGAAAAAATGCCATCACTAGGAAGAAAATTATTAATAACAGGAAAAGGAAGATGTAATATTACATCTTCTTTAGATATGTCAAAATTTATTGAAAACACTCCAACAAATGGAAAATTTTTATATAGTTGTTTTCAAAACTTTACAAACCAAGATATTATAAAATTTCTAAAAGAAGAAGGATTAGAAGTAAAAGAAGAAAGAGGAAATAGAATATTTCCAGTGACAGACAAATCCTTAGATGTTTTAAAATGCTTTACCAAAAAGCTTAAAGAGCAAAACATAAAGGTAGAATATAATACAAAAGTGACAGAATTAATAGTTAGCGAAACTGAATCAGAAATAGCAAATACAAAAAAAGAACAGAAATTAAAAATTGATGGAGTAAAAACTTCAAATGGAGTTTCAGAAAAAATTGAAAAAGCAGATAAAGTAATACTTGCAACAGGAGGCAAAAGTTATCCATTAACTGGTTCAACAGGAGATGGATATATCTTAGCAAAAAAGGTTGGACACACAGTTACAGAACTTAGACCATCATTAATACCATTAGAAACATATGATGTAGAAATATGTAGAAAATTGCAAGGATTAACACTAAAAAATGTTGCAATAACAATAACTGATATTGAAAAAAATAAAAAAATATATGAAGATTTTGGAGAAATGATATTTACACATTTTGGAGTTTCAGGTCCAATCATATTAAGTTCTTCTGCACATCTAACAAGATACAAAAATAATTTAGAAAAAATGAAAAACAAAAAAATAGTGTTAAAAATCGATTTAAAGCCAGCATTGAGCGAAGAAAAATTAGAAGAAAGAGTATTAAGAGATTTTAATGAATTAAAAAATAAGCAATTTAAAAATAGCCTAGACAAATTATTGCCACAGAAACTAATTCCAGTAATAATTGAAAAGAGCAGTATACCAGAAAATAAAAAAATAAATGAAATAACAAAAGAAGAAAGAAAAAAATTAGTCTATTTATTAAAAAATTATGAAATTGAAATAAAGGGATTTAGACCAATAGAAGAAGCAATCATAACAAGTGGGGGAGTTTCTACAAAAGAAATAAATCCAAAAACAATGGAATCAAAAATAGTTAAAGGACTATATTTTGCAGGAGAAATAATAGATGTAGATAGCTATACAGGAGGATTTAATTTACAAATAGCATATTCAACAGGCTACACAGCAGGTCTGGAGGTAAACAAGTAGATGGAAGAATTTATTACTATTGAAGAAAATGTACAGGCAGAAATTACAGAAAAAAAGTCAAAATTTATAGCAAATCTATTCTATATAGAAAATGTGGAAGAAGCGGAAAATATAATAAAACAAACAAAGAAAAAATATTTTGACGCAAAACACAACTGCATGGCATATAGAGTAATAGAAAAAGGTCAAATTATAGAGAAATCAAGTGATGATGGAGAACCATCAGGAACAGCAGGACAACCAATGCTATCTATATTGCAAAAAAATAATTTAGCAAATGTACTAATAATTGTCACAAGATACTTTGGAGGAATATTATTAGGTACAGGTGGATTAGTCAGAGCATATTCTAGCAGTTTATTAAATGCAATTGAAGAAGCTAGAAAAGTGACAAAATGTATAGGACAAGAATTACAAGTAGAATTAGAATATAATGAATTTGAAAATTTTAAATATTACTGTAAAAAAAATATGATTACCATCATAAAAGTAGAATATCAAGAATATATTGAATGCACAATTTCATTAGAATTTAATATAAAAGAAAAATTAATGAGAGATTATGAAGGAAAAAAGATAAGTTTAAAGAATATACAAGAATTATCTATAAAATATATCACAAAAAGCATAGAATAAAACATCTTTCATAAACTTTTGGAAGAAATTACCAAAAAATCATTGCTTTTCCTCGAACTAAAGGATATAATTGCATTGTAAGGAAATTAAGGTGAAAATAGGAGGAGAGATAAGAAACAATTGCAATTTTAAAAGTGTAACAATTTAATTTTTTTCCAACTGAATAAGCCTAGGGAAAGGAATGAAAAAGATGAAAGAAAAAACAAGAGTCTTAATCGCAGACGATAATCAGGATTTTAGCAGAACGTTATCTTCATACATCAATAACCAAGATGATATGGAAGTTATTAGCATAGCAAAGGACGGCAATGAAGCAGTAGAGATGATAGCAAAAAATAATCCAGATATAGTATTATTAGATGTAATAATGCCGCATCTAGATGGATTAGGAGTATTGGAAAAAGTTAATGAGATGGAAACATCAAAAAAACCAGTATGTATCATGTTATCAGCAGTTGGACAAGATAAGATTACACAAAAAGCAATATCTTTAGGAGCAGAATACTATGTTGTAAAACCATTTGACATAGAACTATTAATAAAAAGAATAAAAGAAATAAAATACCATCAACCAAACCAAACATCAAATTATTTTATCACAAGAGAAATAAAACCACAGTACATAGAATTATCAATGGATGAAAGCAAAAAGGAAGAAAACCTTGAAGCACTTGTTACAAATATAATCCATGAAGTTGGAGTTCCAGCACATATTAAAGGATATCAATATTTAAGAGAAGCTATAATGATGGTAGTAAATGATATTGATGTAATAAATCAAATTACAAAAAGCCTATATCCTAAAATAGCTGCTAAATACAATACAACACCATCAAGAGTAGAGCGTGCAATCCGTCATGCAATAGAAGTAGCATGGGGCAGAGGTCAACAAGAAGCAGTAGAAAATATCTTTGGATATACAATCTCTGCAAGTAAAGGAAAGCCAACCAATAGTGAATTTATAGCAATGATAGCTGATAAGCTACGCCTTGAATTAAAGAGTGCATAAGATTTTAGCAAACCTTAGAAGCATAAGAAATACAAGACTGGAAAAAATAACCACTAAACCTATAAACTCTATGAAAATACATATAAAATTTGTAAAAAATTCGCATACAAACCTATAAATATAAATAGAAAAAAGCGATAAACTTTTCCTATTTATTGGGTTATTGTTTAAATTATTTATAAACAATAATTCGGTAGAAAGGAGAGGTTTTTTTTATGTTACAAATTGATTATGATATTGATGATTTTTTAACTTATTGTGAGGTGAAAAATTTATCAATAAAAACAATAGCTAGTTATGAACAGACACTTAGACTATTCGCGCAGTATTTAAAACAAGAGTTTAAAATAGAAGAGGCAGGACAAGTCAAAGAGATACATATAAGGGAATATATGAAATATTTACAAGAGAGAGGAAAATATACAGTAGTTGCAAATGAGAATACGAGAAAAGCGAATTTTCCAGAAAATAGACTTGATTATCAAAAAGAAATAAGTAAAACGACAATAAATAACTATATTAGAAATATCAAAGTATTTTTCAATTATATGTATGATAATAGATATATAAGCAATAACCCAATAAGAAGAGTAAAACAATTAAAAAATGCAAGAAAAGTTGTGGGGTATATAGAAGATAACGATATGAATAAATTGTTAAAATGTTTTGATTTGTCAAAGTTTCACGAATATAGAGATTATATAATAGCACAGTTAATTTTTGATACTGGAATGAGAATAGGAGAAACTCTTTTGATAAAAGAGGAATACATTGATTTTGTAAGAAGAACAATATTATTACCAGCAGAAATAACAAAAGGTAAGAAAGATAGATATGTATTTTTTTCGGCGGAAATGCTAAAAGAACTAAAAAGGTGGTTACAATACAAAGACAGATATAAACAATGTGAATATGTATTTTGCACTACAAAAGGAACAGTATTAAAAGTTAGCAATTATGAAACAAATTTTAAGAAATACGGCAATAGAATAGGAAAAGAAGAGATACACCCTCACATGCTTAGAAATAACTTTGCAAAACGATTTTTAATGAGTGGTGGAGATATATACACATTATCAAAGATTTTAGGTCATTCAAGTGTAACAGTAACAGAAGAGGCATATTTAGATTTACAAAACGAAGATTTAAGAACAAAATATCAAAAATATTCTCCATTATTAAATTTGAAAAGAGTATAAAAAAAGGAGTGGGGAAAAATGACAATAATGGATAGAAAAATAAATGAATTAATGAAAATACTAGAAAAAGAAAATTGGAAAGTAATAGAAATAGAAACAGTTGGTGGCGCAGTTAGTGTGAAATTTGTATTACATAAGCCAAAATATAAATTTCTAAAAACAACAGAAATGATACAATTTTATGATAGAATAACGGACAAGAAAATTTTAATTGATATTTATTGTGCGACAGAAATTGTGATAAATGAAGAAAAGCAAGAGTACGAAATAGAACTATACCACGAGGAATATGTTAAAATGAAAATGTATTAAAAATAAAAAGAAAGGCGGAAAAATTATGAAAAGAGTAAAAGAAAAGGAATTACAAAGATATATACAAAAATTCAATAGTAAAAATATTATACTTAATTTAGGTGGTGTTATAAATGCAAAAATACAAATGGAAAAGGTAAAAAGCAATTATAATATAAGGAATGGTATTATAAGTTTTAGTGATATAAAATCAAATATTAAAATTGATACAAGTACAGTCTATAAAATGCAGGTAAGTGAAAATGGAACAATATTTGAGATATACTTAGATAATGGGCTAGATTTAAGAATAGAAAAATAATAAGATATAAAGTGCGCGAAAAGTCGAATATTTGATTTTTTTCGCGCGTTTCTTTATTCTTTTGGGTAAGTGTTACAAATATTACTTGCTCCTGTAATATAGTTCATATCTACATCATAAAGTCGCGCCAATTTTATTAGACTATCAATAGGAATACGAGTATAACCTAATTCATAATCACTATATGTCTTTTGACATATACATAAAAAACTAGCGACTTGTTGTTGAGTGTATAGGTTATTAAGCCTAAGCCTTCTAATAATATTATTCCAAATCATAATTCCATTCCTTTACTATAAATTAAAGATAGGCGATTTTTACCTATCCTATAAGTTTAGTTGTTATTTAAAGGTTTAAAAGTCATTTCACCTATTGAAGTTCCTTGAATATTTGCATTGCCTTTTCCACCTCTTGAGCGTCTTGGTTTTTTAATATCGTTTTTATTTACAATAACTTTTGAACATTCATTGATAATTTTTTCAAGATAATTTTCGGCAGTTACTGTTTTTTCTCCGCCTGTTATTTCTGAGGCATCATTTATTTTTCTTATGTTATCAAAAAAGTCTGGTGGACAAATTGTTTGTTTTGAAACTGTGTCTAATACAATTTTCATAAAAATCAAATCCTTTCTTTACAAATTTTGACAATATAATATCACAGAAAGTTAGAAAAATAAGTGTACAGAGTTATAAACTCTACAATAGAGTAAATAACTCTAAAACAAATATAAAATCCACAGAGAACTAGAACTTGTGAGGATACAGAATAGAGTTAGAAACTCTAAAAAGAAAAAAAGTAGAGTTATACACTCTAAACAAATAAAGGTTGCGAATTTTAAGGAAAAATACATATAGAAAGCGGAAAAAAATCATTGTTAATCTAATTATAGTTAAAGGCGCGGTGAAATTCAAAGTTTTGTATTTTAGTTAGCAGTAAATTATAATAAAAAGGGGAAATATAAACTATTGGCGGTCGCGCCGACAAAAAATTAAAGTTTTGAAATTTAGTAGAAATTTTATTATAATTATTATAGAAAATAAATAAAGGAAAAAGAAAAGCGCGAAAATCAAATATTTGAGAATTTTTTTATAGAGTTATTATATATCATTATTACAGTACAAATAAGCAGGAAAAACCTGAAAATTTTGTTAAGGAGAATATAATAAGGATGGAATTAGAAAAAGAAAAAGTTATTAAAAGAATAAAAGAAGCAAAAGAATATGGACTAAATTATTCACAATTAGCAAGAGAAATAGGATTACAACCTATTACAATTTATATGTTTGTTAATGGTACATATAATTTGTCAAAAAGGAAACAATTACAAGCCTTGTGTATTATAGAAAGATATATTGAAGAAATAAAAAACGAATTAAGAATAATAGAACATAAAGGACTTTGTACAAAATGAACACATTAGAAAAACAATTACAAGGCATAATTCAAAATAGTGTTTCAAAAACAATGAATATAAAAATACCATTACAAGAAAATACAGAAGATAGAAACTTGCTATTGCAAGTATTAAAGGCACAAGTGAAGATACAAGAAGATATAAAAAGAATACAGGTATCGTTAAGCACAATGTCAAGCCAAATAAATGTACTAAACCACCACCATGACTATTTGACATCAAATAAGAGGGGGTAGTTTTGGGAAAATAACCGTTTTAGAATATAAAATGTACTATGAAATGGGAAATACAGTAACTTATTACAAAAAAATAAATTTATAAAAAGCGGAAAATACATAGATATAAAAAGAAAAAAATAAAATAGTACGAGAAAAATAAGGAAAATTTAAAATTGAGTAATAGTAAAAGGCGCGAAGAATAAGGAAACTTTGCTACTTTTCGCGCCAACTATTAAAATTAAGCGTTACTTTCCGTGAAAGGTGTTTGTCTGATTATAGGTAAGAGAGATGTATATTGCACTATAACATATAAGGGGGCAGACTGTATTAAATTACAAGCGCTTTGGGAATTAGTTTTCGCCTTGCTTAGGCAAGTTTTGTCATATAAGCAGTGTGTATGAACATGTAAAAAACTATGGGTAATGTTATAATAAAAATAAATAAAGACAAAAAATTTACAAGAAAAGATGAAAAAATTTAAAGTTTGATATATTAAAATTATACATAAGCCCTTTTTACAATAAATATGTCTAAAAAATAGTATTCGTAATTGTATACCTTTACGAATATTAGAATATAATATAAAATAGTATTCGTAAAACTTATAAAAATATTTTACGAATATTCGTAAATAAGTATTGACTTTTACGAACATACAATATATAATAATAACAGAAAATAAGAAAAGAGGTAAGGAAAATGGAACAAAAAATATATGGATATGTAAGAGTTAGTACAAAGGAACAAAACGAAGATAGACAAGTTCAAGCAATGCTTGATATTGGAATACCAAAAGAAAGAATTTTTATAGATAAGCAAAGTGGAAAAGATTTTGAAAGAGCAGAGTATCAAACTTTAAAAAGAATGTTAAAAGATAGTCCAAACAGTTTACTTGTCATTCATTCTATTGATAGGTTAGGAAGAAACTACAAAGAAATAACAAAAGAGTGGCAAGAGATTATAACAGAATGTAAAGCAGATATAAAAGTTCTTGATATGCCTTTACTTGATACAACACAATATAAAGACCTTTTAGGAACTTTTATAAGTGATTTAATATTACAAGTATTGTCTTTTGTTGCAGAACAAGAAAGAAAGAATATAAGAAAAAGACAAGCGGAAGGAATTGCAGTAGCAAAAGCACAAGGAAAAGAATTAGGCAGACCAAAAGCAGAAATAACGGAACAATTTATTCAAGAATGGAAAAAATGGAAGAATGGGGAACAAACCGCAAACCAAACAATGATAAATACAAATACAAAAAGAACAACATTTTATAAATTATCAAAGCAATTAGAAAAAGTGGAACAATAAAGTCCACTTTTCTTAATCTTCCAAATTAGA